>CAJWOI010000317.1 GCA_913044255.1 uncultured Alphaproteobacteria bacterium | reverse complement strand
CCATTGCGTTAGATGAAGATGGCCGCTACAAAATATAAGGATAGAGAAATCTATGTACCTTGATAAAAGGAAAGGCAGAACCCATCCGGGTCCGTAATAAGGATCTCTTTTCTTCCATGTGTTGATTTTGGTGCGATTGCTTCAACTCCCTGTTCGCAAAGATGCACGTAGACTTCATCCACATCTTCGCATTCAAAATACAATTCCGTATCCTTGTGCGATTCCCTGCGCACCAGATCCGGTTCCGGCGGTCGTTCTTCCTCTTCAAAGCGGGCGTTCAGCATAAGCTCGGCCTGACCAAGCTTTAACGATGCCCAGTATAAGATGCCGTACGGTTCGTAAGAAGCCTCTAAAGTAAACCCAATTTTATTGCAATAAAAGTCAACCGATGTTTCCATGTCAAATACTTGGAAAAGCGGTGTCACTTTGTGTATCAGTCGCATTAATCTCTCCCACACTTCACATTAAGGCCAGGACGGTTCTCAAGAATGGCTGACCGGAGTTTCACTGTCCGTCGTGTCACTTTCGTCGTCCTCAACATCCTGTCCGACCAGAGCAACATCCATTACCAGGTCGTCTTCTCCAACCTCGATCAGTTTCACGCCCTGCGTATTCCTTCCAATTTCGCTGACCCCGCTCGTTGCGAAACGTATCAGTATGCCCTTTTGGGTCACCATCATCATCTCACAGTCATCGTTTACGCTTTTTATCGCAACAACCCCCCCGTTTCGTTCCGTTGTTTTAATGTTTATCACGCCTTTGCCCCCTCTGTTTTTTCTCGGGTATTCCTGAATAGGGGTTCTTTTGCCATATCCTTTTTCACACACGGTTAGGAGCGATCCATCCCCTTTGCCAACAACCATTCCA
The DNA here is from genome assembly GCA_913044255.1 of uncultured Alphaproteobacteria bacterium. Lineage (GTDB taxonomy): Bacteria > Pseudomonadota > Alphaproteobacteria > UBA7887 > UBA7887. Next base: position 3,007 of record CAJWOI010000317.1, on the reverse strand, counting down.
ACAGCTCTGTCACCCGCGCTCAGACTAACCCCCCGAACCCCCTGCGTGCCTCTGCCCGTTGGCCTAACGGCATTTTCATGAAATCGAACCGTTCGGCCAAGATTCGTGGCAACGATAACATCGTTCCCCCCGTCTGTCGTTGTAGCTTCGATAAGAGTATCATCTTCAAGAATATTCATAGCGATGATTCCGCCACGTCGAGGACGGCTGTACGCGGACAGGGCTGTCTTTTTAATCAGGCCATTCTGTGTCAGCTGGACGAGGAAGTTATCTTCCCTAAACTCATTCACGGGTACAATTGCAGAAACCTTGTGCCCGGGCAAAACCTCGACCAGGTTGATAACTGGTCGGCCCCTAGACTGACGCATCCCCCTTGGAATCTCATGTACCTTTTTCCAATGGCAATGGCCGCGGTCTGTGAGAAAAAGAATGTAGCTGTGGCTGGAGGCCACAAAAAGGTGTTCGACAAAATCCTCATCTTTAGTCGCCATGCCGGCAACGCCGCGTCCTCCACGGTTCTGGGACCGATATGCACTGACCGGAATCCTTTTGATGTACCCTTCGTGAGATATGGTAATGACCATATCCTCTTCGATGATCAGGTCTTCAATGTTAAACTCCGATTCCGACAGGACCAAGTCCGTGCGCCGTTCATCGCCATATTTTTCACGCGTTTCCATAAGTTCAGACTTTATGATTGACATGCGCTCCGATTTGCTGTCCAGAATCTTTCTCAAGCGTGCGATTTCACGTATAAGATCTGCGTAGTCTATTTCAATCTTTCTCTGCTCCAGGCCTGTCAACCGCTGCAAAGTCATCGTAAGAATCGCCCGCGCCTGGCGCTCCGTTATTTCCAACTCCGCCATTAGCGCACCACGGGCGGTCGCCGGATCTTCAGAGTTTCGAATGATTTCGACAACGCGATCAATCGCATCCAGAGCCTTTTTCAAACCCTCCAGGATGTGTTCGCGGCCTTCTGCCTCGTCTAGGTCGAAAAGGGTCCGCTTAACAACGACTTCAAGACGATGCTCCAAATAATATTGCAGGATCTGCTTCAAGTTTAGCTGAACAGGCAGGCCGTTTACCAATACATTCATGTTTGCGGCAAAAGTGGTCTCCAGGGGCGAGAATTTGAAAAGTTGGTTCAGGACCACCTCTCCAACCCCGTCCCTCTTAATATCAACCACAATTCTGAGACCCTCGCGGTCCGATTCATCTTGTATATTCGAGATCCCCTCGATACGCTTTTCCTGAACAAGTGTCGCCATTTTCTCAATCAGATTGGCTTTCGCAACCATAAACGGTATTTCAGAAATTACAATCCTTTCACGCCCGTTGGTTTCTTCGACCTCAGCCCTCGCGCGTATTTTTATGTGTCCCTTTCCGGTTCGATAGGTATCTAGCACCCCCCTGAGACCGTTGACGATTCCACCGGTAGGAAAATCGGGGCCCTTGATGTGTTCCATTAGTTCGGCCAATTCCATATCCGGGTTGTCGATCAGTGCAGCCATAGCATCAACTACCTCTCTTAGATTATGAGGAGGCACGGAAGTTGCCATAGTTACGGCAATGCCAACACACCCATTGCATATGAGATTCGGAAAACTGGCGGGAAGGACGGTTGGTTCTTCAAGTCTTTCGTCATAGTTGGGAACATGTGGGACCGTATTCTTGTCCAGGTCCTCCAGCATGTCTTGTCCCGGATTGGCAAGCCTGGCCTCGGTGTAACGCATTGCTGCAGGCGGGAACCCGTCAATTGACCCGAAGTTGCCCTGGCCATTGATGAGCGGATAGCGCTGTCTGAAATCTACAGCAAGGTACACAAGCGTCGGGTAAACGATCATTTCTCCGTGCGGATGATAGTTGCCTGACGTATGTCCGGCGATGTTTGCACATTTGCGATGCTGGCTCCCAGGCCTCAGGCCCAAGTCATTCATTGCTACCAGAATCCGCCTCTGCGAAGGTTTCAGCCCGTCTCTCACATCTGGAATAGCTCTTTCAACAAGGGTACACATTGAGTATTCCAGCATGGACTTCTTGAGTTCATCGGCTATCTCTACTGAGATGATTCTGCCGCCGTTTTCATTCATGCGTCACTCCGTCTGTGTGGTCTTCGCCAACTAGTTGAGCTGAATCTCCGAATCCTTATGAAATTTGCTCGTTTCAAATTCCTGGGAGAATATTGTTTCCTGACTTCTCAGTATTTCGAGGTTGCATTTTCCTGTTCCCACATCTTTGATTGACATGGGAGCTAAAATGTACACTCGGGATTGCCCTGGTTCGAACTTCAAGGATGCATATTCTCCTTCTGTGACAATCTTTTTCGAACTATCGAAAATCCGATATTTCAACACGCACTCAACGCTCTTTGCACAATCAAGCCTTTCGAGGCATGAAAAGGTATTGAAATCAACAGAGTACTGCATCCAATTTATCTTTGAATTTAGGGAGAGAAATTCAAATTGTTTCACCCGTAACCCTTCATAGCCATACTGGTCTGTGGAATCAATAGCTTCAAGCGCCAGACCTATGTTCGTATAATTCGTCAATCGAATCAGATCAAGCCCTTCGACAAAAGTCCAGATTCGAGTTTTCAGATCGCCGAGGCCGATTGTTTCGCCTTCCTTTTCCTGTCGGCATGCCAGAAGCGTTTTTTCAAACTCCTCAACGCTGAACTGATTCTCAGCATTCTGGTATTCTAACCAGGATTCAATCTTCTCTTGAGCATCAACAGCAGATGCAAGAAGCAACTCGGGCATTTTCGTCTCCTATGAAAAAATCTTGACCCATTGCAATAATTGGTATACATTCGTATACAAGTGCTCAAACGATCCCCTTCGAGGTGTGCTCTGCAATGACTGTGCAAAAATCTAGGGACGGACGCATTTGGCGAAAATGCTCTCGAAAAGAGCTTCGCAAAATACTCTTGAAAGAATTCCAGCAAGAGCTTTATATATTGGACCCCAGAAACTGGACCACTCATTAAGTTAGATACTAAGTAGTAATA
>CAJWOI010000316.1 GCA_913044255.1 uncultured Alphaproteobacteria bacterium | reverse complement strand
AGGGTGGTGTGGGTATCGATACACTCCCATTCCGGCGTTATTTGGATTTCCGAACCGGAGGCAAGTTGACCAGCATAATTCGAGACTGGCATCCTAACATTGTTTTAACTTGGATGAGTCGTGCTTCGCACGCTTGTTCAAAGATTGGGCCCGATGGCTCGTTTGTTCATGTGGGTCGCATCGGGGGTTACTACAAGCTTAAATATTTTCGGGGTTGCGAGCACCTTATCGCTAATACACCTGGTCTGGTCGAGTATATTTGTGATCTTGGCTGGCCTGCAACACGTGTGCATTACCTTCCTAATTTTGTTTCTGAACGAAGAGCGATGCCACTGGATCGAGCGCTTCTCAGCACACCCGCGGAAGTTCCTTTGTTACTGGCACTTGGCCGACTTCACGAGAATAAAGCTTTTGATGTGTTGTTGAAAGCGATGGTGTATTTACCCAGTCATTGGTTGTGGTTGGTGGGCGTTGGACCACAAGAATCTGTACTTCGAGAGCAGGTGGCTCGGCTAGGGCTAGAAGAGCGCGTCCGCTTTGTTGGATGGCGCGATGAGGTTGCACCTCTGTTCGCCGCTGCCGACATACTGGTTTGTCCGTCACGTTCAGAGCCGTTGGGGAACGTAGTGCTTGAAGCTTGGGTGCACCAAGTTCCGGTGGTTGCCGCGGCCTCGAAAGGCCTTCGGCAATTAATTGATGATGGCGTCAATGGTCTACTTGCTCCTGTTGGCGATGCTTCGGCATTGGCTGCGCGCATAACAGAAGTGACTAGTGAGTGCTCAAAAGCGCTGGCAATGGCGGGATGGGAGAGCTATTGCGCGTCATTTAGTCAAGCTACCGTAGTGAAACGTTATCTAGAGTTTTTTAAGTCGGTTGCTCACTAATGTGTGGAATTGCTGGATTGGTGTTTACCGACGGTTCTCAACCGTCAGTTAATCAAGTCGATCGGCTGGCCTCTGCGCTTAAACATCGCGGGCCCGATGGTGAGGGCCGCTTGAATGTTGGTTCAATAAATCTCGTACATCGACGGCTTGCTATCATTGATCTTAAAACTGGCGATCAACCGTTTGAGGATGGTGATGGCATAAGTCTGATAGCGAACGGTGAAATATATAATTACCGTGAATTATCTAAGCAAATACCAGACGGTTTACTTTCGAGTAAATCAGATTGTGAGTTACCTTTATATTTGTATAAATATCATGGGTTAGGTTTCACCGAGCATCTGCGTGGCATGTATGCGCTTGCGATATACGACCTCAAAAAGGATCTGTTGGTGTTGGCTCGTGATCCATTCGGTATCAAACCATTGTATTATGTGGAGAATGAGCGATATTTCGCCTTTGCTTCCGAACCACAAGCGCTAATTTCCGCGGATCTTGCGTCGCGAACGCCGTCTGGGGCCAGATGTAGAGAATTGCTTAACAGGCAATTTATCTCTGGCAGATTCACCGCCTTTACGGACGTTAAACGGATTCTCCCAGGTGAGACATTAGTCGTCAAAAAAGGGGAAATTATAGATCGACTGTGTTTGCCGGCGCTACCGGGTCATGGTCCGCGTGGTGAAGATGTAGCAGGGCTTGAATCTCGACTTGATGATGCTCTTGCAGATAGTGTCAACCTTCATCAACGGTCTGATGTCCCGTACGGTATGTTTCTTTCCGGAGGCGTTGACAGTAGCGCGTTGTTGGCGATGATGGCTCGGCTAAATTCAAGCCCAGTCCTAACCTACACCGCCGGGTTTGACAGCAAGTCTGTGCCAGACGAAAGAGGTTTGGCTCGCTCCGTTGCCGAGGCGGTAGGCGCTACGCATACAGAGATCACTGTGACGCAACAAGATTTCTGGCGGGATCTGCCCGCTATTGCGGAGGCTCTCGACGACCCATGTGCTGATTACGCGATTATCCCAAGTTTTGCGCTGGCGCGAGCTGCGTCGAAAGATGTCAAAGTAATTTTATCCGGGGAAGGCGGAGATGAGCTCTTTGCTGGATATGGCCGTTACCGACGTGCTCTGAGACCGCGGTTTCTGGGTGGTAGAAAATCTCGATTGCGTGGTTTATTTGATGGGGCAGACATTCTCCGGGAATTGGACGCACTACCGAATTTTAATTCGGAACGTCATCGCTCCACTGTTGGATTAAAGCGCTCACGTTTGCAAACTGTTCAAGCCGTGGACTTTGTTGACTGGTTGCCGCATGACCTACTTATTAAACTTGATCGCTGTCTCATGGCGCACGGCCTCGAAGGGAGAACACCGTTCTTAGACCGCACTCTGGCGGATTTTGCGTTTTGCCTTCCCGATAAGGCAAAAGTAACGGTTGGTAGTGGTAAATGGTTGTTGCGCAGTTGGCTGAGTGAGCAACTGCCTGTGGCAAAAGCTTTCTCACGCAAACGGGGATTTACGGTTCCAGTTGGAGAATGGATGGAGACCCGCAGGCAACAACTTGGAGATTTGGTTGCAGCTCAACCTGGGGTAAAGGAGCTATGTAAATCTGGATCGGTGGGGCCACTGTTCCAGATACGCAATAAGAAAGCGGGGCAGGCAGCGTGGGTAATACTTTTTTATTCCTTGTGGCACCGGCGTCATATTTTAAATTTAAGTTCAGACGGCGATGTCTTTGACTGCTTGAGTTCTAGCGTGGAGCGCTAAGGTGACCTCTCTTTAACTATTGCACGCTGCCAATTGGTAGAACGGCATCAATAAATCGTGAATAAGATTTAAACGATTAGGAAAGGAAAGTTTCATGTCAGCTTACGTCCTTGGACAGATCAATATTACCGATGTTGAGACGTTCAAACGTTATAGCGAGAAGGTTGCTCTTACTGTGCAGCAGTATGGTGGTCGGTACTTGGTCCGCGGGGGGCCAGTGGAAAAACTCGAGGGCTCTTTTTCGGGAAGGCGCATGGTTGTGATAGAGTTCCGGTCGGTAGAGGCTGCAAAGCAATGGTACACTTCCGAGGAATATGCTCCACTAATCGAACTCCGTCGTTCGGCTTCGGATGGCGATCTTTTGCTGGTAGATGGAGTGTAGTAGGGTAAAAGGCACGCCTCTGGAAGAGGCGTGCCCAATGTGTCGTTTGAAATTTTTATCAGTCCTTAGGCTGCTTTCCTTAGGCTGCTTTTTTGTGGCCAAGCATTTTGCTCTTATCTCCAGAGGCCTCAATTGCGATCCTGCGCGGTCGCATTTCTTCCGGAACCTCTCGCATTAATGCTATATGCAACAAGCCGTTACTTAGTTCGGCGCCGGTAACTTTGATGTGATCGGCAATTTGAAAACTTCGGCTAAATGCGCGTCCCGCGATACCTTGGTATAGGTAAGGTGTCGTATTTTCTGCGTCCTTTAGTTTTCCGTTTACGGTAAGTGTATTCTCTTTTAGGAGAACTTCCACATCTGCTTCGCCGAAGCCGGCTATAGCCATCGTGATACGGTAGCTATCTTCATCAAGTTTTTCGATGTTATAAGGCGGATAGGAAGGCGCCTCATCAACATGCATCGCAGAATCGAACAAACCATTCAGATAATCGAAACCGACGGATGTACGAAATAGGGGGGAAAGGTCGAAATTGTGCATTGTCATATCCTCCATTGAGCAACATGATTAAGGTTATGGCCCGCAATAGTGCGCAGCCCGGTCGTGGTCTCAAGGACCCTTTAAAGGCATCCTCGACTTCATGATATATGGTGTTGGTGTGGTAATTGTTCAATGAGCCGGGTTACAATATTGAAAAGGGCAAGCTTTCCTGAATAGCGTCTTAACCCTCGAGCACAGTTTTTGGCAAGTTACGAAATTTGATTGACAGAAGTGTTTTTGTAGGAAAATCAACCTTAGGTTGGGGAGAGGATTCGTGCCTCGGAGTATCAAACTTAAAACCAGCGCGCCGTGGGAAGAAATAC
>CAJWOI010000315.1 GCA_913044255.1 uncultured Alphaproteobacteria bacterium | reverse complement strand
CCTCCCACGCTGCTTCGCTTCGCGTAACGCAAAGCGCTACACGAAGCAGCGCGGGTCCCTCCTATGGACTACCGGGACAACCTGCAACACCACGAACAGCATCACACCAAGTGGGCCATTCTTAAGCCGTCCCGGTGATGCATTTTTACTCCGGCCAGTGGTGTACTTTTACTCCGGCGTTGACATGTATACCTGTTTTTCGGCACATCGGAGGCAGATTTGCATTAGGCTGACAGCACCGTATGGACTATTTGGAGCTTCGGTATGTGGTCAAAGCGCAATTCGCGAGTAGGAATATTAGCCGCCACCACGCTTGTCGTTCTGTCCGTGGGCTTGGCCGCTTGTTCAGGAGGTGGCGGCATCAACACTGCGGATCCGTCAACTGTGACTCCAAGAGACACCTTAACAGTAACCGATTTGTTCGCCGATCACTCTGTAGAACCTGCTCCAGTTGGAAACGCCAATTTCATGGCGATAGGGAAATATGGACCTGCTCTACACCATTTCGAGGGCACGCTGTCTCTACCGAAGATCGCGTTAAAAGTTGCTCTGGCTGGCAGTATGGAGGTCCCGCCCGATATCGAAAGGCGCGAAGCTTTTTTCCCCAGCCTTGAAATCCAGTTTTTTTTGGATGGAGACAATTTGGTCCCAACGCAAAGAGGCATCATATTTCCGACGACGGGAGTGCCCTGGCCTGATACGGCAAGTGTAGACACCCTTAATATGAGTGAAGCAGAGCTAGAGCGGTACCTCTACACACAAAGTGTTCATGGGGGTAGGTCAGGTGTAATCATAGGCCCTGGCAAGGCTTGGTCTGAACAGACTGACGAAGGGTATTCTCGCGCATCTTTCCCCTTCACCCTTGTGGCTTGGCCTAATAGTAATTCAAGAAACGGCATCGCTACATTTCTGTACGACAACAACAGCGTTTCGTCCCTTCGGATGCAAATTGTTCAGGAGGCTACACCTTGGTCCATGCTGGATATGTGGGGGCAATCTCCCATGACTTACCGGCCTCACAACATCAAAGATAGAGCTATTCTTGGGGCCAGATTCGCGATAGAACTTGCGCGTAAACTGCCCATGAAAACTTGGGCAGAGCTTAACGACTCTCGTCCAGGACTAGCCAGTCAGGTAACAAACATACAACACCAGCAGGGTCGTACAGAAGGCATATCCGTAGCTGGCTTGGTCGTTGACGATGTGATTTACGCGCACCCTTGTCGCGCGCGCTATGGAAATTTCCCATATTGCCAGCAAATGCGCCACAGCGTTTATTCAATCACCAAAACCATGGGTGCAGGGGTAGCGATGCTTCGCTTGGCTCAGAAGTTTGGATCCGATGTCTTCGATCTTCACGTCTCAGATTTCGTGGACGTTCAAGCCCATCACAATGGTTGGGAGAACGTTACATTTGGGCATGCCTTAAGCATGGCAACCGGCGTTGGGTATAGGGCTCGGTCAGGATCAGACGGAGGCTTTAATACTGCAGACGAAGACCCGGGGTTGTTAAGGATGATTGCAACACCAAGCCAGCGTGAAAAACTCAGCGTGGCGTTTGCACTCGGTGACAATTATCCATGGGGACCTGGAGAGGTGGCTCGATACGACTCTATGCACACTTATATTCTTTCAGCAGCAATGGACGCCTACCTGAAAGAGCGAGAGGGACCGGAGAGCGATCTGTGGGACATGGTGCAGGAGGAAGTCCTTGATCCCATTGGCATCTTCCATCTACCTATGATGCGGACTGTCGAGAGCGATGGCTCACCAGGGCTTCCGTTAATCTATTCCGGCCTTTTGGCAACGGTTGACGATATTGCGAAAGTGGCGAAGTTATTTAACGAAGGCGGAACGTACAACGGTCAGCAATTGCTCCACTCGGGCAAACTTTCCGAAGCACTCTATCGGACTGATATAAAGTACGGTCTGGCGACCGGGGAATGGGGAATTGATTACCATCTTTCATTTTGGTTGAGGCCGACGCCTTGGTGGCTACGTAATAGCAACTGTACGTTTTGGGTACCAATGATGTCGGGGTACGGCGGTAATGTTGTTATGATCTTACCTAATGGTACGACGGCATTCCACTTAGCCGACAATTGGAACTGGGATGAGGGTCTTATAAGAGCAGCGCATGACGTTAGTCCCCTGTGCCCAAATTAGACCATAGCTAGGCGCTTCTCCGCATCTCGATGGGAACCACCAAGCAACTGAGAACACCGGAGCAATAATCCCTCACTGAAGCGTCCAGGAAGTCTGGTTGCGCCGGTACGCGAGATTGGCTTGGGACCGCATGAACTAGTTACCCTCCTCGACCAAAAATCACTAGACGAATTAAACATAGTTGAACCCCTCAAGCGGAGAGCCATATATAGTTTTGAACGCGCGACCCCGTGAACGGGCTAGTTAGACATGTTAAAATCCGTTAGCACCCTAGAGTTTATAGAGGCGGGGCGTGGAACGCGTTTCGGGCCGGATTGGCCGGGCACGAGATGCTTGGCTAAAACCCGTCGAGGAACAGTTTGCCAGAACCCCGCCATTGGAGGTCGAACCCGCTGCAAGCTGCATGGCGGCAGGAGCACCGGACCAAAATCAATTCAGGGAAGAGCGAGGGTGGTCGCAGCGAATACGAAGCACGGGCTGCGGTCCAAGGCCCATACAGACGAATTAAGACAAATTCGCGCCGACCTGAAGCGGGTAACACGTGACCTGCGCCGGGCGGGGTTAATTCCTTGAGCGATCAGGCCTGGGTCGGGGTCCATGGACCCCGGTACACGGACCAAGGACCAAGGGACATTGATCAGCTTTGCTCCTTACCCTTGGATCAAGCAGCGTGATCCGGGGTGCGCGGCCCGTGGACCAGTGCCCGTCCTTCCGGTCCGGGCAGTCCGGGCAGTCCGGGCAGATTATTAAAATACTTTTTTAATACCTGCGTTCCTGTAGGAGCAAAAAGCGTAGAAAAGTTTTTGGGGTGCCTGGACGGACGGACGGTCAGAAGGGGACGGTATCAAGAATTGGCGGCGCGTCGGTCTCTGGCCAAGAAAAGTCTTTCAAGCCAAAGGACTTTTCAAAACTCGCTCGAGTCTGCTCCAATGTACCAAATTTATATCCATGGGGCCGCTCACCTTTGTCACGTCTGATATTTATAATCGAGTCTCCTGAAGGGCGAGAGGTGCTTAGAAATTTAGTCAGCCGCTCACCGAGTTCATTTTGGCGCAGTTTTCTTCCTCTGGGACGCTCATTTTTGTACCAGTGCTCATAGAAACTGTAGAGCAATTGGGTCGACAGAAACTCGTGCCATTCGAAAAAGTCGTGCCTGTCTTCATACGCGTAGCCGTCATAAAAACAGCCGCGCCTGAGGGACCACGCGATGAATTCCAAACCAGTATCGAATAAAAATTCCTTTTGCTCGGTCCTTGCGGTGGTTTCTGGAATATCCCTTATGTCGAATTTGGAAATATTGAAATCAAGTAAGTATTGAACAAATCCGCTCAATCCCGGTCCGTCGACTGTCCTCCAGAGGTCGTTAAAATATTCTCTATTATTTTTCTGTGTTTCAGAAACATCGATGACCGCAAAGCGTCGATCATCAAGCTCTGCGGGAACAACAAATCTTTCGTTTGATGCCATCAGAATTGAGAGACGATTTAATACCGGCTTTGCCTGAACGTACTTCTCTTCCATCGTCAGGCGGCGCTCAGTGATCAGTGATTTTAACTGACCTTTAATTCTTGGATCACCAGGAAAAATTGCCTCATCCGCAAATAGGAACACGCAGTCCTCGAGGTGGCCTTGGAATCGTCCAACAAGGTGCTCCGCCTGTGCAATGTGGTGCCCATTGTAAGCGGCGGTGAGAAAGTGTGCCACTGAGGCGGCGGGATAATCCTGCCGCGG
>CAJWOI010000314.1 GCA_913044255.1 uncultured Alphaproteobacteria bacterium | reverse complement strand
AAAAGCAATACTACTGTTCTCTGCGAAGATTAAGAGGTTATCCATCTTTTTCGCTACTGTCGTTCTTAGCGTCAGTGTCGCGAATGGCCAAGACGAAAATGAAATTAGGGACAAAACGACGTTTGCAATTTCTTCCAATCCAACTGAAGAAACTATTGCCTCTAAGGGTCTTGTTACCGGAACGACGGGTGCTTCAGCTCAGGAGGCCGGTATAAAAATACTCCAAGCTGGTGGTACCGCTGCTGATGCCATTGTTGCGACTGCAATGACACAGATTTGCCTGGCTGCAGGCTCTTGGGTGAGCTATGCAGGTCTTATGAATGTCATATATTACGACTCACAGAGCCGCAAGGTCTACAACATGAACGCTTCCTATGACACCGTCAAAGGTGAAACAGATGCCGAAACTATTCCACAACCCAGTTATGCGCAGGGCTTCAGAGACCCTGCAGCTAGGTTGGAGCCCAACGGGCGTTCAGTGCTGGTACCCGGTTTTCTAAAAGGCGCCGAAGCACTTGTCAAGAGATTTGGTGCATTGGCATTAGAGCAGGTGGTTGCACCAAGTGTGCGGTGCGCTGAGGAAGGTTTCAAATACACTGAGGGGTTGGTAGGTATGACCGAGTTCAGGAAAAATGAACTTTCACATGATCCCGATACTCGTGCCATTTATTTCAAAGAAGACGGCTCCGTCTACGCAGCTGGCGAGATATTCAAGCAACCGCTATTGGCGAAAACACTACGTCGGTTTAGCCTTGAAGGTGCCGACTATATATATAGAGGAGAATGGGCTGAGAAGCTTGTACAGAAAACTCAGAATCTTGGAGGTAAACTTAGCTTGGAAGACTTGGCCACCTACGACGTGATCTGGAGTGAGCCGGTTAGTGCTAATTATCATGGCTTTGATGTTTATGTACACGGCCTTCCTGCCGCTGGTGGTGTTAATACGCTTGAAGCGTTGGCGTTGCTAGACCGAGCAAAGATCGAGAGTTTACCACATTACAGTAAGTCGTCGGAATCAATCCACTTGCTCAGTAACATCGGAAATGTTGCTATACCACTCACCTACGGGAGTGCCGCAATGAGTGACGCACTGAAGATTGATCTGTCCTTAAAAGGACGGCTGAATCCAAAGACAACAGACGCACTTTGGGCAATCATCCAGTCTGGATATTTTCCAGGCGTCACACTACCTCCCAAACCTGCACATTCTGATGCAGTGGTTGTTGTTGATAAATATGGCAATATCGCATCAATGGTTCATTCCATCAACACCGTATCTTGGGGAACAAATGGAATCAATGTTGACGGTATATCTATACCAGACTCAGCTGCCATTCAGGTGAGCATGGTTGCTGAGACAAAACCGGGCGAACGATTGCCTGACCCTACCAATCCCGGGCTGATCATGAAGGACGGAAAACCCTTGCTTGGATTTGCGTCTATTGGGTCTGGACTGCATCAAAGAACGATCGCCGCTCTTGTTAGTGTTATGGATTTTGGGATGACGCCACAGGAAGCAATTAACGCACCGGCATTTGGTTTGCGCATGCCGGAATATGCTGAATCTGTCATAAAATCAGATGGTAAACAAACCTTCGGCGAAGGTGATCTGACCAAGGAGATACTGGCAGAACTCAAAACAATGGGTCTGGAGGTCAAGGAAGACAACTCGATGCGAGGTTATTGGATCGGCATCATGATTGATCCAGAAACCGGAGAGTTGCGTGGAGGAGGTCCACGTGAATTTTCTATAGCGATGGGAGGTCGTGCGGTAGGTTATTAGCACAAATTTGTTTTGTCACTTAAATTGAAACGTCGCGAATTTTTACTAGGCACTGCTGCGCTTGGTGCTAGTTCTTTTGCCTACGGCCATGGTTTAGGGAACGATCTGGTAGCAACTAAAGATCTGATAACCTTGGCTCAGCAAGATCTAAAGCTGTGAATCTAGAGGCAAAGCCGTTGTATTTTTTACATTTGTTAAGGCAACACGTGAATTAATTTGGCTTATATTGGCAAGGGGTGCGAGTTTCGTTCTGGCAAATGCTTCATAATGACGAATATTTTTTGTGACGACTTTTAGCATAAAGTCTATTCCGCCCGTCATAGTGTAACATTCAATAACTTCTGGCATTTCTGCTACTTGATGCTCAAACTCTTCTATTTTTTTAATGGTTGTTCTTATAAGATTTACATCAATAAATACCACACATTCCATCCCCACTTTTTCACGATCCAGAAGGCAGACTGTATTTTTAACGATGCCGTTTTCTTTAAATTTCCTTATTCGACGCCAGCATGGCGATTGGGACATATGAATCTTTTCTGCAATTGCAACAGTCGTTAATTCTGCATTCGTTTGCAGTAGATTTAATATCTGAATGTCTTTATCGTCTAATTTCATGAATAAATGTACCTACTAAATAACATATATTGAATTATATATTCATTATATGACAAATTAAAGGCTAGGAAGAATAAACTTTCTCGTAATAAAAGAATACAATAATTATTATTATCCACCATTTTGCTTTGGTTTGAATTGGCTGTCTTTGATATACGATGAGGATGTGAGGAAATGTCCACCACGAAAATTTCTTTAGACGATAAGTACACATTTGAGCGAACACGAGCATATATGACAGGCATCCAAGCCCTTGCTCGTCTTCCAATTTTGCAACATCAGCGCGATCTGAATGCAGGCCTGAATACCGCGGGTTTTATCTCTGGATATCGAGGATCACCACTCGGCGGTCTCGATCAAACCCTGTGGAAAGTTCAAACACACCTTAAATCCCATAATATTGTTTTCCAGCCTGGCGTTAATGAGGAACTAGCCGCCACTGCTGTCTGGGGAAGCCAGCAGGTGAATCTGTTTGAAGGGGCGAAATACGACGGTGTGTTTGGCATGTGGTACGGTAAAGGCCCAGGCGTTGATCGAAGCATGGATGCGTTCAAGCATGCCAATGCTTTCGGTACCTCCAAACATGGTGGTGTTCTGGCTATAGCCGGCGATGATCATGCATGTGTCTCCTCCACTTTGCCACATCAAAGTGAACACAACTTTATCGGTGCATCGATTCCGGTACTTAACCCCGGGAACGCTCAGGAAGTTCTGGATTATGGAATCATTGGTTGGCAGCTCTCGCGTTATTCCGGGTGCTGGATTGCCCTGAAAGCCATCAGCGAAAATATGGATTCAGGCATGCCAGTTGATATTGACCCAAGTCGAGTCAATATTATTATTCCCCAGGATTTCAAGTTGCCTGAGGAAGGCCTAAATGGACGATGGCCGGCTAGCGGTCTAGAACAGGAACGTATTCTCAATAAGTTCCGAATTTATGCAGCACGAAATTTCGCCAGGGTGAATAAACTGGACAAGATTGTTCTTGATAGTGACAATCCTCGCTTTGGAATTATTACCACCGGCAAATCTTACTTTGATGTAATGCAGGCACTGGAGGATCTGGGCATCGATGAAAATACCAGACATGGGATTGGGTTGCGTGTGTTGAAGGTAGGAATGAGTTGGCCATTGGAGCCTACAGCCACGCATGAATTTGCTAAAGGCCTTAAAGAAATATTGGTGGTTGAAGAAAAGCGAGGCGTTATTGAAGATCAGTTAACCGGTCAACTGTATAATTGGCCAGTGGAAGATCGACCCCTTGTCGTTGGCGAGTTTGATGAACAGGGCAATGATCTTTTAACCAATTTGAGTGAATTGACCCCGGCAATGGTAGCCCGTGTGATAGCTTCACGTATCAAGGGTTTTTACGCCGGTCAGCTGATTCAGGATCGCTTGGCTTTTCTTGAAACCAAAGAGCAATCATTAGCAAACTCCGGGTCTTTGGTACGACAGCCATATTATTGTTCTGGTTGTCCTCACAACACTTCCACGAAAG
>CAJWOI010000313.1 GCA_913044255.1 uncultured Alphaproteobacteria bacterium | reverse complement strand
ACCAGCAAGCAATCACCATTTTTGGCTCCCGACCTTGGATATCAGAAACACCGGAAAAAACTCTTAGAAAGGAAGATCTTCCCGAAGAGATATCTCTGGTGTGGGCCCTCCTAACCCTACTTTCAATATTACGGGTGAAGTTACTTTGTTTCATTTGTTGATGGGTTGCCTTGACTCAACGTGGCCACGTTAGGACGATACATGCTAATGTGGTGCCATAGTTCAAGTGCGAAATGTTTCGTACTCGATGAAGGATGGTTCATATCAATGACGACAATTGGAATAGTAGGATGTGGTTCAATTGGTCAAGCGCTGCTGAAAGCCTTAGAGTCCGGCGCGCTTACATTGCCTATATCGGGTATTACCAGTAGGACGGAGGAAACTGCACGTGCCTTTCTATCCACTCTCAAGAGTCCACCTGAATATTGTTCGCGTAGCGAACTGATAACTAGGTCGGACCTTATTGTCGAGGCGGCTGGTGGCGATGTTGTACCAGATCTTGCCCGAGCAACTTTTGATGCAGGAAAAGACCTAATGGCCATTAGCATCGGTGCTTTGCTAGACCATCCGGATATATTGGAGATGGCAAAGGTGAGAGGATGCAAACTTTACGCGCCCTCGGGTGCCATCGCGGGGCTGGACGGCATCAAGTCGGCTTCATCAGGAAGAATAGACCATGTCACTATAACTACGCGGAAGCCGCTTAAGGCACTAGAGGGCTCTCCGTATTTAGTGGAAAGGGGCATTTCCGTTCTGGGCTTCACGGAGGAACAAGAAATCTTCTCAGGAACGGTCAGGGAGGCGTGTCGGGGATTTCCGGCCAACGTCAATGTCTCAGCCGCCGTAAGCTTTGCTGGAATTGGCCCCGATAAAACCCTTATCCGCATTATGGCGGTCCCGGGGTTGGAACGGAACTGTCATGATATAGAAGTGTTGGGCGAGTTTGGTAGGCTACACATAGAGATAGAGAACATCCCCTCGGAGAACCCGCGCACAGGCAAGTTGACCGTGATGTCGGTTATAAGAACGTTGCAGAGTATTGCAGACTCGCTTCAGATAGGAACTTAGGCAGAGTGCGTTTAGGTTGTTGAAATTGGTTGGATACTCTTAAGGCCCAGGGCTATGTGGATAACTGAAAAACTTCCACCCATCTGATCTGTCGGCGACCGTGCGACTGGGTTAGTCGGTTTGGGTGTATTGTAGAATGCCGCCTTATTTATAGTACATAAAGTTCAATTATCAGATACTCCTGAGCTTACGAAATGTAATAAATATCACAACAGCCAATGTGATCAACGCTGTGCCGTGCAATGCTGACGCTATTGTTATCCCGAACAATGAAGCCAATGCACCAATTTCGAGGTTTCCTATGGGGGCAGTCCCCACCGCAGATGTCCAAGCACCCATCGCCCGGCCTCTAAGATCGTTGGGGACAAATTTCTGAATCAGGGTTTGAGAGAATAAATCGGAAAGAGCCATCATTCCACTCAGAATGACAATTGCTATTACGGCAATGTAAATAGATGGAGCAACCCCCAAAACAATTAGTGCTACACCGAATAGGAGAATAACCACAATGAATGAGCGGCCTTGATTGCTTATATTGCCAAGTAACGATACCAAAGCGAGAGCTGCAATTCCTCCTCCAGAACTGAATGCGCTCAATATGCCCAGTCCTCCAGGACCCAAGTCCCAAACATCACGAGCTATGCTTGGCATTAAGACAATTGAAGTAAATCCGAACAGTTCTACTAGAACAACGATCAATACCAACGCTAGAACCGTGCGATTATTTCTCAGCTCTTTCCAGAACTCTGAAAAGCCCGTTACCATACTGATTGTTCCAGCGGGGGCGGCTCGACCACGGGAACGAATTAGTCCCAACAGTGTAAGAGATACGCAACAAGTCACTACTATCACAAAATATCCCGTGCCTGGCCCCGACTTGGCTAGGGCGAAACCTACTGCTAGCGCCCCGACCATTGCCCCTCCTCGCATAGCAAGGCTTATATAGGACATTCCGTTCAATCCGTATTGGCGGCCAACCAAATCAAAAACAAAGCTTTGTTGAGTAGTATTGAACATCATGCTTATAGCTCCGGCGAATGCCGGTATGACCAGCAAATGCCAAAGTTGAGCCCTCTCCGATGCCAATAATAAGCCCAGTGTTAACGCTACTAGGGCTGATAGTACCAAGAGGGAACGCATTAGTTTGCGCCTGTCTACCAGATCTGCCATTGTACCTGCGGTCACCCCTAGGAAAAACGCTGGAGCATGCCGTATACCCATTGCCAGACCTACCATAAAAGGGGAATCAGTTAGCTCCAATATCACCCAACCCAAGATGACATTTTCTCCATGAGTGATGCTTGCGAAAAAAGTTGCTGCCATCAATATCCTGAAGTCACGTAACTTTAAAGCAGGAGCTTGACCCATCATATTGAACAAATTATTAAGCCGATAGTACTCATTGGGGACGACAAAAGGATCCCAAAAGCTGTTGCTTAATATGCACAGAGGTTTGTACTGTGACTATTCATCTAGGCATGGTCGAAAAATTTTCAATGAAGAAACGACTAATTTTTGATGAGGCTGCGGTCGATCTCGACGCCGAGCCCTGGTCCCTTGGGTAAGTTGATGAAGCCTTCATTTCCCACGACAGGAGGATTTTCCATTATAGAAAAACCGTGCAAATAATCACCTATCGGCGGATCGTGCAGAACTTCGAGAAACGGTGCATGATGCCAAGAGGCAACTAAATGTAGGTGCGCTATGACCCCAAGGTTACCCCCGCCATTGTGAGGCACAATTTGCTTTCCGTAAAACTCAGCCAGCGTTCCAATCTTGCGCATCGCCGTAGCGCCATGGAGAACCAGGATCTCAGGTTGCAAAATATCGTAAATATCCTGCTTGCAGGCTCTAAGAAAATCGTGCAACCCTGGGAGTCCTTCCCCTCCAGCAATGGGCATATGGACTGAGCTATTGAGCTGGGCAAGTTTATCGAATTCGAAGCCGGGTAGAGGTTCTTCTAGCCAATAGACACCCAGATCTTGCAGTGCCAGGCTCGTGGCTACTGCTCGTCGATAGTCCCATTGCACTCCAGGTTGCCAGGTGCCGTTGGATTCAGCTTGATTCGCATCCACCATAACGGTCATGTTATGGCCAACTGCGTCCCTCACCATCTCAACTGTACGGATGTCTTCAGTCAAAGTTCCGTGGTGAATTCGAATCTTGATAGCTTTCCATCCCTCCTCCATCAGACGGATAGCCATTTCTGTTCGTTCCTCGGGGGAGGATAGGAGTATCATGCTGGCATAGGGAATCACCCTATCTTTATTGCCGCCCCATAATTTATATAAGGGTTGTTCTGTTGCTTTACCTATGAGGTCCCACAGAGCGATGTCGACGCCCGCTGTTCCGTGGTAGGCTGCTCCCCAAGCATAATAACGCAGTACGTGGGCGTGCCTTTCGATATCAAAGGGGTCCTCTCCCAATAGATATTCTTTTACGTCGGGAATGAGTTTGGCATCAACACTGGGACCTATGCCTGTCAACCCTTGGTCAGTGTGGACTTCAACAAATGACTCTGCTCCGAAGTCATGTGGTCGACTTCTTCCCGGGTCCCACGCTGGCTCCATTTCACCGATTGTCTGGTATTTCTTGAAGGGAACCCGCCTGACATCTGTAATTTTCAATCGTGGCTTCTGAGACAATTCAAATCCTTTGAATAATTATTCTGAATACATCGTTAAATATTTAATTTATCACTAACGTAGTACTGCAAGTAAATCATCTACAAAACATTTATCCCGGTAGCCGCCTGAGACACATGGTTTCATACTTAAACCATGGCCCAGGAAAGCTATCTATATCAGTGGGAAATTTTCCACCATCGGCAGGTACGGTT
>CAJWOI010000312.1 GCA_913044255.1 uncultured Alphaproteobacteria bacterium | reverse complement strand
TTAAAGCAAAGCAAAGTGAAATCCGGTCCCATTAGGTCGAGTATTGAAATACCTTCCTCAACCCATATATGGGGTGCGCGATGGCCAGGTCGGGCTGTAGGAATATATGCTCGGGGATCGTCGATTGGTTCGGATGAGCCATCTTCTATTATTATTGGTGAGTTGTTATAGCGGTAGCCCAGTAGTGTCCCGGAAGAAGAAATTAGTTTTTCCTGCTCTTTCAAGCTTATTGCCAGGGTCTTTCGAAGCTCTTCCCCTTCCAAATTATCCATATCAAGTTCATCGCCGTGGCTCATTACCTCATTAAGGCGATTAAAACAGTCCGCAGCTTCCATCGTGTTTCGCAAGCCAATAGGTCTGCGTTCAACACTGTAACTATCGAGTAAACTCGGTCCGCCCCAGCCTTGCAGCATTGCTTGTATTTTCCAGGCGATATCCATTGCATCGGAAACGCCTGTGTTCATTCCAAAACCTCCAGTGGGGGTGAATAAATGGGCAGCATCGCCAACTAGGAAGGCCCGGCCTTCTCCATATTTGTCAGCGGTTAAGGCATGAGCAGCCCAAGGCTGCGTTGAGAGAAGTTGGATTTCGAGGGATTTTCCTAAAACAGATTCGATCGCTTGTACAGGATCAACGTCTTGCCAATTTTGTCCCTCGCTGAGCATCACGTGGTATGTAAATGTAGTCCCGCCATCCCAATTTAGAATATACCCTGCGTATTTGCGGTGAAGCGGGAAATAAATATTTGCGTTGCCAAATTCATGGCTGCTCATAAAATCCGGCGCCTTAAAGTAGATTGATATAAATTGAGCCATGTCGGCGTGGCCGCGAAGTTTTATGTTGAGTTTTTCACGCACCATTGAACGTCCGCCGTCGCAGGCAAGAAGATAACGAGCTCTTATTTTTTCTTTTCGACCAGTGGTTGTTTGCTTTACCCAGCAGGTAACCCCATTCGCATCCTGGCGGAAATCTTCTAACTCGGACTGAAAGTGGAAGTCTACACAATGTAGTTGTTGGACGAAGTCGAGAATAATGTTTTCAACTTCATTCTGACCAGTAATGGTTTTTAAGTACGGCGACCACATATGCTCGTCTTTAGCGTAACCGCCGGGATTTTTTATTTCTCGAATCTTTTGAAAAGGGGGAAGAGATATCCCGTATATCTTGCGACCATGTAGGCTAGATACCCAATAGTAATCGGCTGGATGGTCTGGTGGTATACCTGCGTTAGTTATGGCCTGATCTATACCCCAACGGCGGTAATACTCCATTGTTCGGTTCGCTACAGCATTAGCGCGTGGATGGGGGTTGAGGCTACCTTCTTGCTCAACAGCCATGCAGTCAATACCACGCCACCCTAACTCAGCTGCCAAGGACAAACCCACAGATCCGCCACCAGATATGAGAACTGGTACCTCTCGCACTACTTTTTTCCTATGTTAATTTGTTTCTTGTCGGAAAAATTGTTAGCAGAATCGGACAAAATCTAGAGTAAAAGATTGGATCTTGTACTTGCCTCATTTGTATGCCGAAACCAGCATGCTAAGGGCATATTTCTCTCCAATTATCGTTCACTTGAAACAAGCTCGACCTTGGTATTTCTCAACAAAGTTTTTCATGACTTTGTTAAAAGTTTCTGGCTGTTCAATATTACTTAAATGGCCAGAGTCCATAATAATATCGAGGTTTGCATCGGGAAGTAGCGAGAGCATGGATTCACCTACAGACGGAGGTGTGAGTTTATCATGCTCTCCGAAGATAAGTTGAACAGGGACGGAAAATTTAGAAAGACTTCCTTTGACACTAAACAGGGTGCTGGCCGCTATTGTCTTAAGATATGAATCAACGTGAATATCCATAATGCTTTTGTAAAGTTGATCGCGAGCTTCGTCGGTACAATTTGGGCCAACCAGCGACTGGATCAAAGCGGGAGCAATTTCGGATAAGGGCTTCCCAGCGAGTAGAGGCTTTTGCCGGAGCGCTATGAACTCTCTTTGTTTCTCAGGGGAAAGGGCCTTTTTGTAGCTAAAGAAACAGTCACATAACGTGAGCGTAGCAACCCGTTCTACATTGCTTGGGTAAAAATCCATTAAAACACGAGCTCCCATCGATAGACCAACAAAATGAGCCTTTTCAATTCTAGTAAAGTCTAGAAGCCGTCTGAGGTCTTGGGAGAAATCGTGAAAATTAAGTGGGCCTTCGTAGTCATCGGAGTTTCCATAGCCCCTAGCATCCCAGGCAATTGTCGTACAAGTATCAGCCATGGCCAGTTGCTGAGCATTCCAATTTGTCCTATTCCCCCCAATTCCATGAAGAAAAATTAAGGGAGGTCCACTTCCAAGCCTTGAGAAATGGATACGAGGACTTCCGTCAATTAGTTGGTTTATGAAGTACGTATTCCCCACTACGCTAGGGGCCCGGTAAGTTTCCCGTCCTTTACGATCTCTTGGTCGTCCAAACGGATTGAACAGCCTCGCATGGGCAAATCAAAGTGGCAATTAGTGTGGCGGTTTGCAAATTCATTCGCCCCGGTCGAAATCAAAAAATTCCCCGCGAATGCTCTTAGCTCAGTGCCGTTGACGTGTTGCTTGTCATACATGACGAGAGAATCCCAGCGCGCGTCCTGGTTCAACCCCCACCCAACATGGGAGATAGCATAGGCGTTCGGATCGTTCCATCCTTCGTAATACGATCGCATCAAATTAGCATCAAGACCATCACCTAGTATGTCAGTAACAAAATCATCTTCGATTATAAGGGTTACGGCATCCTCAAAATAACGTTTGAAGGTGAGATTTACGTCTCCCGGCGCCAAAACAACTCGACCATTTACAGTGTTTTGGAGAGGGAAGAATAAGGCCAAACCCGCTGGCCAGTACGCTACTTTTTCCTCGGGTAATAAATACCCTGCGCCAGCCCGGCAAGGGGCGTTTTTAATTTCCACGGACAACTGGGTTCCTGTTCTAGAGGAAACCTGCATCACGTTCGATTCGCTCAGGAGTTTCAGGCTTTTTTCTACTTTTGGTCTCAGGCCGACGTTTGGCATGCATCTTTCAAGTATCTCTGGATGTTCATTTGAAATCATATATATACGGCCGCCAGAATTTAGAATTGTTTGTAACTCTTTAGTATGGAGCATTCCTTCAACAGTACAGTCGATGATTAGCTCACAGGCACTTAGGGTTGGAATAATGGCATCGTACCCGCTCATTGCATAACTTGAGCCAGTGGATCGGACTGGTACTGGGTCTTTTAGCTTGGGGGATGGAACGCGAATATGGACCGGCTTTGCGCCAATTCGCAGTAAGGCTTGCTCCGAGAGGTCGACTAGCACTTGCCGGGATTGAGACTCTGACAGTATGGCTATTGTTTCACCTGCGGAAACACCACTCAATTCAAAACTTTCGCAAAAACAGTCAATCCATTTGGCCTCGAGTGTCTCAAGTAACATATTATTGATCTCAGAATTACTTTTAGATGTGAGTCTCTGTATAGAGCATAAGAGGAAATACCGAAATCAAAACAACTTCGCTACGTATTTTCCCGGCCCTGGAGCAGGGCATCGAGTATCTGAAATTTAAGCGTTCGCAAAAGTTGTGATTTGAAATCACAAATCTGAAAATTCACGCAGCTGAAAGGTCGGGCTTTGCGCTTACAATGCTGCATGCACCACGCACCACGGCCCATTGCCCGGGGGCCCGGACTCGTAATTCATTGGCCAAATTGTGCTAACAACTGGCCGGACTGCTTTCTTGGTAGTGGGTTTCCTAGGCGGTGACCTGGGCCCAGTTTCTCCAAAACAGTTTGGCTCTTGAGTGTCAGGGTTTCTGAAACGGTTGAAGAGTAGGCAGCCCTACTCGATCACTTATTCGAGCTTAAATGAAGCATGACAAGGGGGACCCAAAAGT
>CAJWOI010000311.1 GCA_913044255.1 uncultured Alphaproteobacteria bacterium | reverse complement strand
ATACGATCCCCGGATCGCCATCTCATCCAACTTCCGACAACATCGCATCAAGTGGCAAAATAAGTCGTGGAGAAAACAAAGCCAAATATCTTTTGGAAACGGGAAAACCAGACTTCACAAATCCACAAGGGAATCATGCGAAAAGAAAAATCAACAAGGACGTAATTTTCGATCGCATTGTAACAGTGATAAGGGATTTTTTTAATTGTCCAGACGAAGTTATGTCACTTCAAACGACCGCTCTGGATATCGACGGTTGGGATTCTCTGGCACACACAATTCTGATGTTAGAGTTGGAAAACGAATTCGCCATCAAATTTACTGCTGCCGAAGCCTTGAATTTCAACAACCTGTCCGAAATCGTTGAAGCGGTTTTTTCACACAAAAATCGCAGTGACATCAATTTCGATAGTCGTCTGAGTTCGACATTAAGATAACAACATAGAACGGAGCAAGAAACTCTCCCTAAGGCTGATCACCCAACCGGATTAGGAGCGTGAAATCACAATTTCAGTTATATGTTTCAACGGAAAATCAAGGTCAACCTACGGACTGAAACCAGCGGTTCTGGCTTAATGAGAGGGAATAGTGTCACAGGGAACGGGCATCTACTACAGAAAGCGCCAGGCATGGCAGCATGAGGTTCTCAGAGATTTTCAGGCAACGTTATCCAAGAAAGGATAAATACCATAAAAGGTTTCAATGAAGAACTCAGTATCGTGGCGCTTTTTGGCGATGTATCGGGCTTTGACGACGTAATTATCATGTAGCTTATCCTGACAAACTTTGTGATCAGTAATCACTAATCTGAAAGTCGGGACAGCGTGTTTTTGATCACAAAACGCAGTTGGACACGCTCGACTATAGGCTATTGTACTTTTGCTCAACTGAAATATATCAAATAGCAGACGCTGATCATGGGGGTAGTCGCTGAGGGTGGATTTTGGGTTGAATTGTTTGGAGATGGATCAACTCTTGAGTGCCTGACATTTATGATTGTGCCAGACACTAAAGAGCCGGTCCATCCCTGCAAAACCCAGCCCAAGCCTCGATCCGGGCGACCACCCCCTGATCAACGCGAGCCGACCAGGCGTTATTGCAATTTGGCTAATGAATTAGGAGCCCGGGCCCCTGGGCAATGGGCCATGGTGCCTGATGCACAATTACTTGTGCCGATATTCGGTTACTAACCAAGTCTTCAAACACGTGAAACAAGCCCCTGACTCGTCGAAACCAGGGGCTTGTTCATCTACGCTGTTATGTCTTTTATGTGGTGGAACAAATTGCCCACCGTCTATGTTTTGTAGCCCTGGTTAGGTTTGTGTTAAACACTGGACTACGTTGGTTACGGTAATTCGTAATTAAAAGTTTGGTTACAATGCAACTCACCATCAGTACCAACCCAAGTACACTTCCATGGGCCACTTCCGCTGATGCCCTCATATTTTCCAGTACCTCCAGCTATCACGTTGACGCCTTCTCCACCACCGTTGTTTGCTGAAGGGTCACCATCAAAATCTGTGAAGATACGGTCGCCGTCTGCATCCGACCAGAAGCAATAACCTTTATTACGAGCGTCTCCATTATTCACGTAAAAACTGTAATGACATTGGGCTGCTCCCATATGCAGCGGTCCGCTGCCATTATCATTGTATGTAGTACCCCGACAAGTTCCTGTTCCAATCATGGCTCCTTCGGCAGGTTGGGCCACAAAGTTGTTAGGACATGCCCAGCCAGTGTGGTAGTTAATGGTTCCGGAGTCTGCAAGTACCGCAGTCCCAAACGATGCCGAGAATAGGCTCGCTATAAAAATACCAATCGCTTTATTCATGATGTCTCCTCCCTTTTTTGCTAATAAACAGACCCCGCTACGGGTCATCCTTCAGCTATAACGATGTAATCATTCGTTACAGATTGCAATACAAATCAGGACGCTGGTCCCTTGATAACACCAGACGCGTATGCGTCGACGAAGATCTAATAATCGGCTGCGAATACATCCCGACATATAGAGACCAAACCATGTAAGCCAAACTCAACCCAAGCCCCGATCACAGCAACCTGAATGGTCGTTAAAGCAATCTGGCTAATGAATTAGGTGCCCGGGCCTCTGGGCAATGGGCCGTGGTGCGTGATGTATGCTTCGAGGGAGCGGAAACGGGGTCAACTATGTTGCATTTGGTTTTGGCCCGAGATGTAACACAGTGTATTCACTGCTTCCTGCCATCATTATGGTTTTATATGAGTCCCACGCGATCAACTTTCTTTGGTTAACTTTTGTTAACATGTAAATAGCCCCTTGCACGGGGTTAAGCGTTCCAAACTATATTTGGCTACCCGTCTGAGGGGCCTATGTATGTTTAACTGATTATTGGTCCGTGGGGTGAAAAATGCCTGAACAGCAACAGACGCTACCCGTCCAGCAAGTAATAGACCTCGCAGCACAGCATCACAAAGAGGGTCGCCTGTCTCAGGCGGAGACTATCTATCAACAGATCTTGCAGAGTGATCCCAATCAGCCCATTGCCTTGCATCTACTAGGTGTAATCGCCCACCAAACGGGCAAGAACGACGTGGCCGTTGATCTGATCACCAGGGCCATCGCCATTGACCCCGATTTGGCGGAGGCGCATAGCAATCTTGGCACTGCACTGCGGGCTCTTGGCAAGCTGGAGGAAGCAGTCACCAGCTACCACAAGGCGCTCGCCCTCAAGCCCGATTACGCCGACGCACACAACAATCTTGGCAATGCGCTGAAAGATCTCGGCAAGCCGGAGGAGGCTGTCGCCACTTACCACAAGGCGCTCAACCTCAAGCCCGACCTGGCGGAGGCACACAACAACCTCGGCAATGCGCTTCGGGACCTTGACAAACCAGAGGAGGCCATCTCCAGCTATCAAAAGGCGCTCACCCTCAAGCCCGATTACGTCAATGCGCACAACAATTTCGGCCTTGCGCTGCGGGAGCTTGGCAGACTGGAAGATGCCCTACAGATTTTCAAGTCCATAGATACGCCAGAGTGTTATGCCCAGGTACTGGAGTGTTTATTTGCGCTTGGGGAATACGACAAATTTTATGAGAAGCAGACGGCATCTGCGCGGAACAATGAAATCAACACTCGCGTTGCCGCAATAAACGCTTTTGCGTCACATCAACTTAATCGAAGTGACCCTCACCCCTTTTGTCCCACGCCATTGAAATTTGTCCGAGTGTACGAACCTCTTGACGGTGTTGATGATGCCGACGGTTTCTTGCGTGACCTTATGGACGACCTCCAAAGCCGAGAGGCGATTTGGGAGCCGCCAGGAAAAACAACCAGACACGGTTTCCAAACCATGTCCAATTTATTCAAAAAGCCTTACGGGAGACTTGTCGAGTTAGATAGAATCATCAAGGATACAATCGAAAATTACCGTTTCGAGTTTTCTTCGGAAAATTGCGATTTTATTAGATTGTTCCCAAAAACGTTAACTCTTTCGGGCTGGTTTATTCGCCTCATAAAAGGGGGTCATCAAACTGAACACATACATTCCGGCGCTTGGCTTAGCGGCATCTTTTACCTGCAAATGCCAAAATGTACTGATCAAGAAGAAGGTTCTATCGAATTAGGTCTATGGGGATACGACTATCCAATATTGAATAAAAGCTATCCTAAAAATCGGTTCTATCCCAAAAATGGAGGTCTTATCCTGTTTCCCTCCTCCCTTTTTCACAGAACTATTCCCTTTCATTCAGACGAAGAAAGGATGTCCATCGCTTTTGATCTGAGACCAACTCAAACTTGGCGAAACATCTAAACATCAAAAGAACAGTGACTGCTGTAGTGCTTCTGTACAAACTCCCGCGACTAACCTCATTCGATGGGAGCAAGCACAGCCTGCGGAACCGGGCCCCTAATCAGGGTGGTCCGC
>CAJWOI010000310.1 GCA_913044255.1 uncultured Alphaproteobacteria bacterium | reverse complement strand
AATCCCCGGGTCGGTGAAATTTATTTTCCAACCGGCGGAGGAGGGGCCTCCAGAAGGGGAAGATGGCGGCGCCGCGCTTATGGTGGCAGAGGGTGCTCTTGAAAACCCAAAGCCGAGCGCGATTTTTGGCCTTCACATTGGTACACGCGATCTAAATACGCTGCATTACGCCAGTGGCCCGATGCATGCTAGCGCCGACGTGCTGAGAATTCGTGTGGAAGGGAAACAGACTCACGGTGCGAGCCCGTGGCGCGGCATTGATCCAATAGTCGCTGCTTCGCAGATTGTGCTAGGTCTTCAGACCATTCACAGTCGACAAATAGATACACGTGAGGCTGCGGTAATTTCGATCGGTAGCATTCACGGCGGGGTGCGCCATAATATCATCCCTCGGGATGTCGAGCTTATCGGGACTATCAGAACTCACAATCCTATAATTCGCGCTGAGATAAAGGATCGTATTCACCGTGTAGCGACCAATATCGCCGCTAGTACGGGCGCGGTTGCCACCGTGGCTTACGGGTTTGGCGTTCCAGTCAATGTAAATGCCCCTCATTTGGTCAAAAAAATGTTGCCCACGTTGGAGCGCGTGGCTGGGAAAAATGCTGTTCTAAAGCAGCCGCCCGTAATGGGTTATGAAGATTTTGCATACTTTCAGCAGCAGGTGCCAGGTATGTTTGTTTTCTTGGGTGCCCGACCAAATGGCACTCAAAAAAATGAAGCCGCGCCGAATCACAGCCCATACTTCGTTATAGATGAATCCGCGCTGATACTAGGAGTGCGAACACTTGCGAGCTTGGCGCTAGACTATCTGCACGAAGTACCGTAGGTGGGTTCGGGCGCTTGAGTAATAAGCTTGCCGACCGGGCCTGCCTTGTATATAAGGCCGCATCCTCCCACATGGTATTGTGATACTGCTATGGCGATCGAGCGGACGCTATCCATCATAAAGCCTGACGCCGTCAGGCAAAATCTTACGGGGCAAATCAACTCTCGTTTCGAGGACGTCGGTCTTAGGATTATCGCCCAACGACGCCTGTCATTGAGCCGACAACAGGCTGAGGGTTTTTATGCAGTTCACAAAGAACGTTCATTTTTTCGCGATCTTTGTGATTTCATGTGTTCGGGCCCAATAGTTGTGCAGATTTTGGAGGGGAATAATGCTATTGCCCGGAATCGTGAGCTCATGGGGACAACGAATCCAGCAAATGCTGGCGAAGGTACTATCCGAAAAGACTTCGGCGAATCGGTTGAAGCAAATTCTGTGCATGGTTCCGATAGTCCAGAGACTGCTGATTCAGAGATCGCATATTTTTTCAGTGTGATCGATATTACCGGATAAAAGTACCGCGACCCTAATCATCGTTACGTATCATTCGTAAGTCTTCGGATTGACGAACCACACCTTATCTGTATCGGTGTTATCTATTGCCACGCGTTCGTCGATCACGTGCACTTTCCTGTCGGCGATCCAACGCAGAGCAAGTGGATAACACCGGTGTTCAAGAAGCAGCACGCGTTCGGATAGTGTTTCTTCTGTGTCATCTGGGTGTACCGCTGTGACAGCCTGTACGATGATGGGGCCATCATCCATATCGGGACGAACGAAATGCACTGTACATCCAGTGAAGCGAGCTCCTAGTTCCAGCACCCTACGATGAGTGTGTAGGCCTTTGAAAGCTGGCAGAAGAGAGGGGTGAACGTTGATCAGACGGTCGCGCCAGTGGTTGACGAAGATAGGGGTAAGCAGGCGCATAAACCCCGCAAGGCAAACCAAATCAGTTTCGGCCACCTCTAGTTTTTCAATAAGCTCCGATTCAAAAGCGCCCCTGTCGGAGAAGTTTCTATGATCAATTGTACTAGTCGTAATACCTTTTTCATCGGCCAACAATAATCCCGGTGCTTTGGGCTCGTTTGATATGACCCTAACAATGTTAGCCGGGTTTTCAGCGCTGTGGCACGAGTCGATGAGAGCCCGCAAATTGGTGCCACGGCCGGAAATTAGCACCGCCACTCTCACCTTAGATCTACTTCCATGCTGTTTCTACGTTGTCAATTCTGATATTTTCTTTTGCCCGATCCGACGCGACGATTTCACCTATGTGATAAACGGTTTCGCCATGGGCAGATAAGACGTTTTTTATATGTTTGAGGCGGCCCGATCTGATCACCATCACCATGCCGATGCCGCAGTTGAAAGTTCGGGCCATCTCTGCACAATCGATGTGCCCCAGTCTGCGAAGCCAGCAAAATATTTCCGGAAGCGGCCAGGTTGAAGCGTCGAGTTTCGCGCCAACTCCGTTTGGAAGGATGCGGGGAAGGTTTTCAAGAAACCCACCCCCAGTGATGTGGGCTATGCCCTTAACTCCATGCCCCGGTTCGTCGAGGGCTGTCAACACACTATTGACATAGATCCGTGTCGGAGCAAGTAATGTGTCCGCGAGGCGTTGTTGGGAGTTGAACGGAGCTGCGCCTTCCAAATTTACTTCGTTATCGGTGATTATTTTGCGTACCAAAGAAAAACCGTTAGCGTGAATGCCGCTTGAGGTGAGGCCGAGCACTTGGTCACCGGGAGCAATTGTGTTTCCCGTGAGAATTTGGTTCCGTTCGATTGCGCCCACGGCAAATCCAGCCAGATCGTACTGGCCTGCCGCATATAGTCCTGGCATCTCTGCAGTTTCTCCCCCTATCAACGCGCAACTAGCGAGTCGGCATCCAATGGCGATCCCTTCCACAACTTCTGTCGCGATTTTCACGTCTAGGTGCCCGGTAGATAAATAATCGAGAAAAAACAGAGGTTTTGCCCCCTGCACGATAATATCGTTAACGCACATCGCAACTAGGTCAATGCCAACGGTTTTATGTTGGCCGAGGGCATTCGCTATTAGTAATTTTGTCCCAACGCCATCCGATGCCGCCACCAATACTGGATCTTTGAAACCTGCAGCCCGAATATCAAAGACAGCTCCAAACCCGCCCAACTCAGCGTCACTACCTATTGTTGCGGTTTCTTTGGCCAACGGCTTAATTAGGTCAACAAACTTGCGACCTGTCTCAACATCCACGCCCGCATCGCGATAGCTATATGTGTGTCGGGGGTGATCGCTCATGTTATGATCAAGCGGGAAAAGCAGTGTTCAGCGAATTTCACATTGGCACCGGACTATACCGTACGGAATAACTATGGCAATGGCACAAGAATCTATACTAATTTGTATGACACGGAACTCTGCCCTAATTGCGGCCGCATTGTTCTGCTTTGCCGCGAGTGTTGACGCTGACGATTTGTTCGTAGTTCGTTCTATATCGGTTGATTCTGAGGCCGATGATGCGAACGCGGCGCGTACATTGGCGCTGGCCGAGGGTCAGGAACGTGCTTTTGGCTTACTACTTAGAAAGCTTACCCTCGATTCCGACCATGGTCGTTTGCCGACAATTGAAAGCATTGAAATCAGCAATTTTGTACAGGGCTTTGAGGTGGCAAATGAACGCCGATCTGAGCGGAGATATCTCGCTGATATCACGGTTCGGTTTAAGCCGCAGGCAGTGCGTGTGTTGTTGCTGGGCGCCCACATTCCGTTTGCAGAGTCGGTTAGCTCGCCGATAGTGGTGTTGCCGATTTTCCAAAGTGCGGGTGCAATTAAATTATGGGATGATCCGAATCCGTGGCGCGAAGCATGGCGCCATTTCGAACTGCGGGAAGGACTAGTAGACCTAGTGGTTCCTATTGGTGAGCTGACGGATCTCACGGCAATCAATTCTTCGCAGGCTCTTGATGGGAATCGTCTGGCGCTCAGAAATTTTGCGGCGGGTCATGGTGCCGATGAGGCATTGGTTGCAGTTGCGAATTTGGCGTTTGACCCAAATGGGACGCCAGTCGTCGATGTGACGGTACAACGTTATGGTGCAATTGTTGGGCCGCTTCGA
>CAJWOI010000309.1 GCA_913044255.1 uncultured Alphaproteobacteria bacterium | reverse complement strand
GGAAACGTGAAGATTATGCACTCTGTCGTTCAAAAGTTTCTGCTATTCGGGACGGTATGGTTATTGTGTGGATTCCTAGGGGGTGATTCAGCTCATCAATTAGTGGAGAACGGAAACACCTTTTATGCTGAAGCTCGTTATCAGGACGCATTGTCAGCATATCAACAGGCGGAACGGTCTGAACCGGAATCAGGAGAAATTCAGTATAATTTAGGAAATGCTTATTTCAGGCAGTTTGAGCTCGCTCGTGCGACCGAGTCGTACAAGCGGGCCCTGTTGATGGGGAACGAACGCATTCAAGCGCTTGCCGCCTATAATCTTGGGAATGTGCGTTATCAACAGTCTTTGAACGCGATGCGGACATTTAAGGACGCGACGCGCCATATTAAGATATCCATTCGGTATTACCGGGAGA
The DNA here is from genome assembly GCA_913044255.1 of uncultured Alphaproteobacteria bacterium. Lineage (GTDB taxonomy): Bacteria > Pseudomonadota > Alphaproteobacteria > UBA7887 > UBA7887. Next base: position 3,529 of record CAJWOI010000309.1, on the reverse strand, counting down.
GTTTGACCTTGGATTCGAGCTTCGCCGATGCTCGTTATAACTTAGAGTTGGCCCATCGGCTGCTTATGGAGTTAGAGCAACAAGGGATTGTGCTGCAGAGGAGTCCGGAAATTAGCGAACGGGAAAGCTCGGTCGGTCGAGGCCGGCAGATGGATATGGAAACGCCTTCTCCGTCCTCTAGTGATGGGGTGGGAACCAATCAACAAAGCGACGAGATGAAGGGGCAGGCGGGGGAAAGCGCTCCTCAGGGAAGTGCGGCTAGTAGCAGCAAGACGGAGGCCCAATCGGCAGCTTCGCCACGCGATATCAGTGCGGAAGAAGCAGCGCAGATGGCGGAATTGGTCCGAGATAAAGCTTTGGCTATGGAAAGCCAACGCCAACAATGGAAACGTGCTCGTATGCGTGACACTGGTGAGGCAAAGACGTGGTGATTTGCAAGCTTCGATCCATACATTTGGCAGCGTTGCTCCTATTTTCTATTTGTCCAGGTAAAGGGGCGGCTGTCGCTGACCCAATAAAGCCAGCTGCAATGGTGCAGGCTAGTATGGAAATAGCTTGTCAGGCGCCAACCGCAGTGCACTTCCAACAAATAATTTCGCGACTTCCGGGTCCGGAAAATCATATCCATTCTTTGTACAACTTGGACAAATCGGGGTGGCGGGCTGAGGTTAGGGTGGGTCTCGATATGTTATTTATCGAACGGCTTCTGCCCCATAGGTCGGTTGGTAATACCGTGATCCGATATGAAGAGGGACCTGAAAGACGTCCCAGATGGATGGTGGTCGCGAGTTCTAGCTGCCTTGTTACGGCTGTGCGCCGATTGGACTATGATGAGAATGGCGTGGTATCCAAACTCCATTATCTAGATGCGAATTTCGAAGAAGACCGGGTCACGATCGATCTCAATCCTCCGATTCCCCCGTATTCCCAACGGAAAGGTATTTTAGTTGCAGTGGTTGATACCGGTGTTAATTATTTATTGCCGGAAATCAATTCACGTCTCTCCCGAGACGATGCAGGTCAAGTGCGAGGGTATGATTTTTGGGACTTAGACCGAAGGCCGTTTGATTTCAATCCTATACCCACTCCGTTTTTTCCAACCCACCACGGGACAAAAATCGCCAGCGTAATTATTCGGCAATCGCCAGACGCAACAATAATGCCGTACCGCTTTCCCCGCTCAGACATGTCACGTATGGGGGATTTAATTTCACATGCCTCTGAGAATGGCGCGAGGATCGTAAATGTATCTTTGGCCAGCCCCGAATTAGAGGCTTGGCAGGGGTTTTTGGACGCTGCAACGGAGCATTCGGAGTTATTGTTCATAGTGGCTGCGGGCAACCACTCTCAAGACATCGATATAAATCCAATATATCCCGCCGTATTTAGCTTGGAAAACTTAGTGGTGGTTACGGCATCGACGAATCGCGGGTATCTTGCACCCTATGCAAACTGGGGTGTCCAAAGTGTGGATTTGATAGCGCCGGCAAATGAAATACAGGTGATGGATTTTGATGGACAGTCCAAGTGGGTGGGTGGTTCCAGTTATGCGGCTGCGCGAGTTAGTGGTCTGGTAGCGTGTTGGATGAGCCAAAATCCAGACATGGGCCTTAGCGAATTCCGCGAACGTTTATTTAGAAAAGCTCGTCGTATAAAGGGCGGTCGAATGGTGAGATATGGTTTTCTTCCGGAGTCTCAGTTTGATGGAGAGGGAATATGCGCGTCAGCAAAACAACCCTTTCTGAGAGCTGAGGCTGAACACGGAAAAAATTTGTAATCAGTACTATTCCTGCAAAGCCATTCCTGGTTTATTTTCGTAAAAGGTCTAGGATAATTTGTAGATCACGACTTCCGAGCTCCACTGTGCCCGCGGTTCGTCCTAGTAGTTCTCCATCTGCAATTCCAAGAACGTCCTGGTCTTTGTCGGTAAATACCTCGATCACGTACTTCTCGTGTCGTGTGGTTCCATCCATCACAATATAAGGTGAGACACGGAACTCTAGTGGCAATTGGAAATTCGAAATAATACTGAACTTGGCGTCCATCTCAATCCCATCTTTGGGGTGAAAAAGTTTGATAACCAAGCGATCCGTGGGGGAAAGTTTTGCTTTGAGCTCCGGTTTAATGTCGATCACTCCCTCGATAGAAAAGGAAGCCATATCATTGGTGGGGTTATTCGCGCCTGAGCTTGGTATCCAGACGAATAAAATTAGCGAAAAAAGAAGTGCAAACCGGTCCGTGTTCATCGTCCAGCCCCACTTGTTAGAACAGTGCGGCATTCGCGAGAAATAAGGTAAAGCCCATCTAGCTGTTGTTCAGCCAGTCGTAATAGTCGCGCAGGCGATCCTTGTCAGTCCAACCACCGAACGTTACCCGCGTGATTCTCCGGTGTAGAAATTCAAATTTCTTGTAAGACTCAATCATAAATTTGACTTTGACCATATTGGCTTGTTCTTCGACCACAATTACATACGGCGCCATCATGTCTGCAACATCTCCGCCATCAATGTAAATGCAAAGCTTGCGGTCTAATAAATCTTTTTTGAGCTCTGTGAAACTCTTATCCGTATTACGTTCTAGGTCAACAGCCTGACCATAGGCTTCAGGAGTGCTGCATACCCAAGATCCATCCCAAAGCATCATCGGCTGGTCCTCGTCGCCCCACGACCAGGCCGCTGCAGTAAAACTGCAAATACATATCAGTCCAGCGATAATTGTTTTCATTATAAGATCTTATGCACAATCATGGTAGAAAGGAAGGAGGCTTATAAAAGTGTACACCTACCAGTCCAGTTTGAACCCTCAGCAGCCAGGGTTTCAAGAAAGGCACCGACTTGGGAAATTTCTTCTTCTTCCAAAACCCCACCCCAAGGTGGCATCATTTTGTCTGTACGGCCGTTGAGCACGATCACCACAAAATCGCAGTAACCTCTCCAAAATTTTGTTAAATTTGCTCCATACCCCCAGGAGCCGCCAAAGCGCGTACCTTCCCCATCGGCTGCATTTCCGTGACAAGCGACGCACCACTTGAAATAGAGGCGAGTACCATTTTCAATCGCGGCCTTGTCGCCTGCTAACGGGTTTGACCGCGGGTAGGCATCTTCGGCTTGCACAATGGACCAGTTTGTTATTGGTAGAGTAGCAAAAACGATGAATAGGGCAGCGAAAAATAGGGACCGTTGTAGGTGCAAATGTTGTGTCACGGTTCTTCTCTCTGCAGCGTGGCTCGATGGCATCAATAAAAAAGGAATGGGAATAAAAAAAGTGGGACAAGGGGTAATATCCCTTGTCCCACCCAAAAAGCTAGAAGTTTATTTCAAGCTAAACGCTACGATCGCCGCGCTATCTTTCAGATTTATTAGCTTGTCTGAATTCAACGCATTAACCGCGTAGCCAACATAGGAACCTTGGCCGCTCACGACGCCAATGTACTGCGTGCCGCCCACATCGTAGGAGACAATGCCGCCATTGTGCCCGGAACCGTTGTTGAATTTCCACAACAGAGATCCGTCCGCTGCGTCAATTGCTT
>CAJWOI010000308.1 GCA_913044255.1 uncultured Alphaproteobacteria bacterium | reverse complement strand
GCGGACCAGCCAAAAGCCCTGAACTTGTCATCGAATTCCGTAAAACCAGTGATCTCGTCGGTACGGCCGACGGCCTGTTGATTGTTGTTGTCGACAATCGCCAGGAGATTGTCCAATTTGTGGGCGGTGGCAAACATGGCTGATTCCCAGACGCTTCCTTCATTACACTCACCATCACTCATCAACACAACGGCGCGGCGACCGGTAAACCCGTCAAGCTGGAAGCCGTAGAGCATTCCCGTCGCTATGCCCAATCCATGACCGAGGCTGCCTGTCGAAGTCTCCAAGAGCGGCAGTGCATATTTGCAGGGATGGTTCGGCAATTGCGACCCTGTCCTGGCATATGTCGAGAGAGCATCGGGAGAAATGAAGCCCCTTTCCGCAAGAACGGCGTACAAGGCGGTTACCGCGTGCCCTTTGCTCAAAATAAAGCGGTCGCGTTCTTCATCTTCAATGTTGTCAAGAGACGCCCGCAGCCAATAGCCGTACAAAGCCACCAAGGTATCCACACAGCTGAGGGCGGAGCTTAGGTGACCCTCACGGCCATTTTGGGCCATCTGAACGCATGTGGCGCGAATGACCTGCGCCCGGTGCTGCAAATCCCGAATCAAGACTTCGCGGTTGTCGCTATCAGGCACTACATCAGAAAACATCATGCTCTCCCCCGGTCAAAAGAGCCTCAATCACGGTGGATAAACGCGATGGGAAGCGAGTAATGCTGTACACGCTCGTACTTTCCGGTTCCTTCGGTCATTTCCTTAATTTCACGGTAAATACTGCGAAAACGGTCGGAAGCGACGATGATACAGTCGGCATCAATTGTTACCAACTCGGTGACAGGCACTTCCCTATAGCCAAATTGGTTGACACCTTCCGAAAATACCATGCGATGTGTCATGGCGACGATATCCAAATTGTCCCACAACGGAGCAATATACCGGGAGTACTCCGCATAGCCACCCTCCCCCCAAACCATGACTTTCGCCCTGCTGTTGGTCAGTTCGTCCAGCCTTTCCTTGATGAAGTCTTTCTGAGTGCATTCGACCAAAGTCATATCGTCCTGGACATCGCCGTATTTGCATTTTTTCATCGGCACATTGGAGTCCGTGCGAGCAAAAATACGGGTCATGATGCCACCTTCGGTGTCATCGAAGACGAGTTTCAGCTCGAGGCTGAGAATCGTGCCGGTGATGTCGCGACCATGACGCGTACCATGGCCATACAGATACAAGCTGCTCTGCATTGAACGGTGTTGTGAACCGCGGCAGTACAAAACACCATTGCCGGACAAGGATTTTGAAATCAGTGTCATGACACGGTCAAAATCATCTGGAGCCAACTCGTCGAGAAGGTAGTTGCAGATCACAACGTCGAACACGCCCTTCGGCAAACGTTCGGCTTCCCACAGCGGTAGATGCCAGATCGAACCGTCGGGCAGCGTGCCGCTTATGGGGAAATCCAGGCGATCGAAGTAGTAATCAAAAAATTCATAAAATGACAGATCAGGATCGCGCATGGTCAACATGGATGCCGCAAGATTTTGCATGCTGTAAGGAATGCCAATCGCCTCTACACCAACGTATGTGCTCTTCTTGCGAACATCCTCCAGGAACAAGGACGCCATGTTTCGCCCTGCGCCGGGACCTATATCCAGCACCCGGCACGGATATAGAACATAATCCGCAAGCATACGCAGATCGGTCACGGTTTCGAGCATATCGATCTCGGATTCGACCGGAATCTCACGTGAAGTTTCCAATTTTGAGATGTCCCGGTAGAACTCCGTAAATTTGTCGACAAATGTCTGTTCGTCGGAGGACATCCCACCAACACGCTTGCGGGCATCCGAAAGCGTATATTTCGGAGCGGATTGGCTGCCGATCAACTCAACCGCTTTCGATGACGAATGCGAGCTTTCCCATTGGCGCTTGGTATCACTCCAATAAAGATATGAAGTCTTCCAATTACTGCCAAGCAGAAGGCGGGCGATCTGTCTGGCGTGTTCGAATGTATCAGTTTGAATCATGTGGTATATCCCGACGAATGCAGCGGTGATTGCCGATTAGACAAAGATGCCAGTTGGCAAAAGCGTCTCGGGATCGAGGCCCAGATCCGCCGGTGTTTTGATATCCCGTTCGAATATTTTGTCCCGCCGGGAGAAATTCTCTTTGTAGAGGAAAACGATCGGGTAGAAATAATGCTGGCGCAGCATGAAATGATCGTCGGGGAACATGGCCTTGACCGCAGTCTCAAGGGCGCCGCAGTTATGAGAAGGAATGATGAGAATATCCGGATCAAATGCCACAAGCTCTTTCGCCGTTTGCTCCGAATCCGCTCCCAGCACGGCATCGTCCAGATAATGCTTATGGCTACCAAAGGTCCCCAAGCGCGGCGCAACATAATCATCGTAGAACGAATTACCGCCACCAATGATGCCTATCTTCCCACCCGAATTTGAAATCTCGTTGAACCGGCGTTCGGTGAAATGCTTGCAGGCCAATTCGGATACCGCGCGGTTTTCGGTGATGTCCATGAACTGCGTTTCCAGGGCGTCCGACCTTTTAGCCTTCTTGTGATAGGAAGAGCCCACGCGGGCGAATACCGTAGTCAGGTACGTATGGAATTTGCAGAAAACGGGCACAAAACCGCGGTCTCGCAAAATCTTCACAATTCCCATGGCATGAAGGTCAACGGCATCAAAAAAGTCGCGCGGGTCGATGACAAAGAACTCACTGCGAACATAAAAGATGCCCTCATCGTTCAACCCCTTATCAACACAATTGATGAGGCGCATGAAATCATAGCTGCTCAATTCGTTATGGACATGCGCGGCAATGATGACGTCATAATAGCGCTCTGGAATTTTCTCTTCGGCCATCCAGACAGGAACATGGAAACAGCTTCCTTCCTCTGCCTTCGCGATGTCGGGATACGGTTTCGTCGCCAACTGGAAATCAAGAAAGTCCCGGGTCTTCGGCGTCGGTGAAATCAGGTCCATGCAAGAGAAAACCAAATTTTGAGCCGTATAGGCTGCCAGAGTACTATCAATGGCGGTATAGCGGCTTCGAACATCACGCAGGAACGCCGAGACCCCCTGTCGTGCGCAGCCGGCGCCAAAGTCTAGAATGTTGGCCGGCAAATCCACATACCGGAGAATCGTCCGCCAATCTGTCAGCGTTTCAGCAAGGTCATAACAAAGATTGGCGCGCTTGCCCGTTGTTGTCAGCATGCGTGATGCGCTGTCATAGAACTGAACATATCGTTGCACCCAGTTCAGTTCTTCTTCAGAGAGCTCACCCAAATTGTGGATCAGTTCCTGATACTGGGCGACATGGGTACTGTGAATCCCAAGCCAAGGCACCAGATCTTCAGGAGTCCGGTAACTTTCCCAATCGTTCGCGATATCAATGTAGTAACCGAAGCTGTCTCGAGCCTCCTCGGGAGAAAGCTTGAACCTTGCTTCATCTCTTGATGCCTTAAAAACTTCGCTACTGATCATTTGCACTCGCAAATTCAGGTGAGTCTTGGGTTATGCACCAAATTCATGCCGATAAATACATTGAGGCATACCACATGCGTGGTGTGCCTAGGAAAAAGGCCCACGCCTTATGTACTTATTGTATTGAGAGGACACCCGGCGATACAGGCCGATGGACAGGAACTTTCTCGCCAGGGCACGGCTAACCAAGAACAGAGTATGACTTGCCGCCGTGGAAATACGCTGATGCTTGTCCATTTCTACAAGAAATACCCACAATCCCAAGTGCACTGCACGCACAAACCTTCCCAGTAGCTTAACCCTGAGGGGGAAGGTCCAAGCGGCACTTCGCACGTCATCCTTAACAACCTCCGCAATACTCAGCCCATCACCTTTTTCCAAGTATGACACCGTTGTCCGGATGTGGGTTAAGCTACTAGTACGGGGAGTGTACACCATTCTTGACATTTTGACATCCGG
>CAJWOI010000307.1 GCA_913044255.1 uncultured Alphaproteobacteria bacterium | reverse complement strand
CTAACTATGAGTTAGAATGACAATTCTGACCAAAAAAAGAATATCTTGCCACTTGGTCAGCTCAGATCAAACGAAATAATTATCATGGATAACACTGCGATAGTGACCTTTATTATTCCCGTTTATAACGAGGCCGAGGTAGTGCCCGTATTTTCTAAAGAAATGAGTGAGATGATTGAAGACGCTAACGGGCATTACCGATTCGAGTTCCTTTTTATCGATGATGGGAGTATTGATAGCACAGTTGAGAGCATACGGGGCGAGTTTCGAAACTTCCATCACACGATACTTAGTTTTTCCAGAAACTTTGGTAAGGAGGCCGCATTATGTGCAGGCATTGACCATGCGGATGGAGATGTAGTGATCATTATGGATGTTGACTTACAGGATCCACCAGCATTGGTACCAGAATTTTTGCAGCATTGGAAAGCAGGCTTTGAAGTTGTTTATGGTGTTAGGCACGATCGAGCCAGTGATTCCTGGGTAAAAAGAAAATCAGCGTCGGGATTCTATTCAATTTTTAACATGGCATCAGACATTAAGATACCCCCGCATGCGGGAGATTTTCGACTGCTGGATAAATCGGTTGTTCAAGCGCTTAGAAAGTTACCTGAGAGAAGCCGGTTTACCAAGGGCTTGTATGCATGGGCAGGATTTAAATCAAAAGGGGTCCCCTATGTTCGGACAGAACGTATAAGGGGGGATACCAAATGGAGCTACTGGAGGCTCTGGAATCTCGCTGTAGATGGATTATTCAGCTTTTCTCAAAGACCCCTTAGGATATGGGCCTATATTGGCGCAACTGTTTCAGGGTTGTCGTTATTATTTGCAGCTAGCACTGTAATTAAGGCCCTATTTTTCGGGATCGAGACGAAAGGATATGCCTCTATTATGACAGCTGTTACTTTTCTAGGTGGCCTGCAATTACTGGTTTTAGGAATATTCGGAGAGTATATCGGCAGGCTCTTTATCGAGACCAAGGGTCGTCCTAATTATCTAGTAGCAAAAGAGTGGCATCGCAATCCAGAGTCTGAAACGGAGCCAAGCCAGACTTCATAGTGTGCCTTGACACCGGCGATGATCAGTATCGGTGCCAGCTAGCATGACCAATAAGAATAACACCAAGAAATCAATGGGTATAGAAATCACTTAGCACAGCGGAACAACCCATTAATTTCGATATTCTTATACAATCACTGGAAATAAGTGATCGGATAACAACTAGTTATGGAGTTCTATAAGCTGTGAAAGTTGTGCTGGTAAATCCTCCGCCGTACCAACTGGTAGAACCCTACTACGACACGCCACCGTATCCCCGAACTGCTATCGCTTTTTTGGCAGGGTATTTGAGACAACATGATGTTGATGTGGGTGTGGTCGACTGCAAGTATGATCGGCTGAATTATTCGGACGGCATTCAAAAAGTACTCGAATTGTCGCCCGACATAGTCGGATTTACCGCATTCTCAAATGAGATTGTTCAAGCAGCACAATTCGCCACGTTGTTAAAGGATCGTGAGCCACGAATAATCACGTTGGTTGGTGGGGTACACTTTACCGCGATACCGGAACAAACACTGAGAGAATTCCCAGATTTCGAATTTGGTATAGCTGGAGAAGGAGAAGAAAGTTTAGTTGAGTTTACCTGTTACGTTGGTAACAAAAATACGGAAATTCCAGCTGGGGTTTGTTTTGTCGACAAGGCTGGCACCTTCAAAAGAGGGCCCGAGCGGGTACCGATAAGGGATCAGGACACCCTGCCAAACCCGGCGTGGGATCTCTTTCGGCCAGCAGATGAATACATACTTCATACATCCCGCGGTTGTCCCTTCGCGTGCACCTTTTGCATGAATCCAAACGGAAGGTTGGTGCGTCCTCGCAGTCCAGAAAGTGTCATCGGCGAACTTGACTACATTTACAGTTTCGCCAATCCATCCAGAATATTTTTTGGGGATGAGATTTTCACGGTAAAAAAAGACAGGATTCGGCATCTGTGTCAATTATTGATCGAACATGGCTATCCTGAACGTTTTAGTTGGAAGTGCCAAACGCATGTTGCCTGCATCGATCAAGACTTAGCCGACTTAATGAAAAAGTCCAATTGTAGGACGACGGGTCTTGGGATCGAGTCTGGTGATGACATGTTACTCATGAATATGGGGAAATCAACAAATGCTAAGCTAATTTGGGATGCAGTCAGGGTCCTGAAACGAGCAAAGATTAAGTTTGAAAGTTATTTCATCCTTGGTCAGCCCAACGAAACAATGGAATCAGCAAAAAGAACAATTGACTTTGCCGTCAAGCTCAACCCAGACATACCTATTCTTGGAATTATGGTCCCATATCCAGGCACAAAAATCGCCGAAATGGTCGCAAAAGGTGAGGGAGGATACAAGCGGTTGTCGGCTAACTGGAATGATTACAACAAGCAGTTTGGCAACTCAATCGAGTTCGAAGATCTTTCTCGCTGGCGGTTAGAACTTCTTCAATTGTACGGCTACTTGAAAGTATTCCTTGCGAATGGTCGATTTCTCGACTTGGCCCGTTTCGCATGGAACTATAGGTTCGAAGGATTCGCTTTGGTAAGTAAAATTCTCGGGCTGAAATTGAATCGTAAGTTTGATTCCACCATGATCAACTCATTGGCACTTGATACGAAAAACCAGCGACCCTAAAAGGCCGATACCCATTTCGGCAGGTTGGCCCGGATTAGCTCACAACTTAGCAATGCTAGATTTGCAACCTCTAAGCTCCCTTGCGACGTAGTTCACCATAAATTTCAAGTGCAGTATTCTCAAGTTCTGCATCAGCCTCATTAATCTTCTTTGTTACCGGCAGCATGAAGCCGCTGGTGTCCGTAACCGCCTCAATCGGCAACTCACTCAATTCGAAAAGACTACTGACAGTTTCTTCGGAAGAATTGCATAAATCCTCGTAACAGACAAATACACTGCTCTTTGGTTCCGTATTCATTAGATAGCCATAGGTCCTAACCCACAAGTCTAGCCAGTAATTAAAATCGTCCAGGGGTTGCACTCCTTTGAAGTTCCTTTCATCCGTTTCAAAATAAAACGGCTTATGGGTTAAGCCATACTCGTGGTGCCCCAGCCATCGCATATAGTCGTATGAGAATTTATCATTCCGCTGTCTATTGCAGAATTGTTTATGCTGCTCCCACAAGGAAGCAGCCTGCTGAATTGGATCCCGAAAAAGAACTATGACTAGTGAGTTAGGAAACGCTTTTCGGATAGATGGAAGCCGCAAAATATTGTTGTTATTTTTCGAAAGATAACGGTTTTGTTCAACGTTGGCCGTACTGCTAATAATCCGACCAACGTATAGCCGAAATCGTTGGATAAGCGCCTCGTCTACGACATGAGGGATCAACTGGTCGTCAAGGATATAATTCCGACCAGCGTAGGTGCGCCAGAATACCTCCTCAAATGCTTCCGGACTGTCATAATCGATAATAATACGGTCTCCTTGTACTCGATGTTGCGGCGTTCCGGCTTTGTAAAAGGTTTTAGCCAACTGTCGCCAAATACGAGGCATCAAGACAAAAGGCATATCACGGTAGGTTAAAGACCGAAACTGGCCAGTTTGATAGAACGCCCGCATAAGGATGGTTGTACCGACACGAGCTAATCCACATATAAATATGTGCCCACCTTTTTCCGGCTTTTGATGGTTGTCGTGAAACAAGCCATCAATATCGAAAGATGCTTTGCTTACCGATGGCAGACCTAAAGCCAAACGGTGTAGCAGTCTTGCACTGAAAGTGTAATCAGCCCTAGAAGATTCGTCGGCGGACAACGGCATAAGCCCCGGATACGACTGTGATTGTTATCAGCCCCTTTGTACTAGTAAAACTACCGACGACTGAAGGTGTGGATTGAAATAAATGATCGATCAGCAAGCATGGAGAAAACACCAATAAAAAAAGACCAAATAAGAACGCAGCAACAAAAAATGTATGAA
>CAJWOI010000306.1 GCA_913044255.1 uncultured Alphaproteobacteria bacterium | reverse complement strand
GCACGCTTGGAAAGCGTGTGTGCGTTTACGCGTACCGTGGGTTCGAATCCCACTCCCTCCGCCAATATTATAAAAGCTATATAAGCCGCAGAAATAAACGACTTATTTGACATCGTTTTTTGAAAACCACACATGGTAACCACACATATTGAGCTTGAAACGATTGGGTAGATTGGGTATATATTAGTAGCCGGGGATAGTTTTATGGAGTAATTCCAATGAAACCAAAACTGTCCCCGAAGCAACAGTGCTTCGTTGATGAATATTCTATCGATCTGAATGCGACCCAAGCAGCAATTCGCGCTGGATACAGCGAAAGAACAGCTCGCCAAATCGCCTCCGAAAACCTAGCAAAACCTAACATTCAAGAAGCAATCACCACGGCTGCGCGAGAGCGGTCTGAAAAAGCTCAGATCGATGCCGAATGGGTCTTGCGGCAGGCGGTGGAATTACATCAGCGCTGTATGCAGGAGATCCGTCCAGTTCGGAATCCCAAGACGGGCGAGCAGATGTACGATGATGATGGCAACACGGTTTTCACATTTAATGCTGCTGCCGCCAATCGCTCACTGGAAATTATTGGGAAGCATGTTGAGATTGGGTGTTTCAAGGACCGATTCGAAGTCAGCAATGGTCCTAGCCTAGTCGAACGCATTCAAGCTGGTCGCAACAGAGTATGTATGAACCGTATTGAAGATAAGAGCGCTCACGATGGAGATGATAATGCCTGAGCCAAAACTCTCCGACGCTGAGATTACTATTCGTGGGTATGAGGAGGTGCTACGAAAAGAGCGACGTTCTGGCGACTTTTTTGCAAGTTTAGGTGACTTTGAAGTCGAAACACCCATGCTTATCGAAGGTTTGATGCCCGAGAGGGGCGTGTCAGTATTCTACGGTGCATTTGACGAATTTAAGACAACGCTAATCCTCGATATGATGGCACACGTGGCCGTGGGTGAACCGTGGCAGGGTCGTAAAGTGCAGCCGTGTCCGGTCATTTTGTACGCACTTGAAGGCATGGAAGAAATTCCAGTCAAACTAACCGCACTAGAAAACAATTTAAAAGAGAGGGGGACCCCGTGGGGCAATGATCGCCTACCTATTTTTGTTCGAGACCGAATCCCCGAATCTCCCCTCGAATGGCGATCTGAGATTAAAAAAATTAACTTACGCTGTGGTGATTACATGTGGGCGCGTTGGCAGGTGAGAGATTTGGCATCTGATTCTGGCAATCTCGAAAGGCCTTGGTATCCCACATATAAAGCCGATGCACCGATCATAGTGATTGATACGCTATCCCTAGCTCTCGGTGGCGAAGATGAAAAGGGACCACGTGTGGTAGGTTTCATTAATGAATGTCTCGACCTTATCAAATGGCTGCCCGACATTAACAATCCGCACGACCGGAATACAGACCCAGACAAGTTTGACAAGTGGAATGAAGATAACCCTGATCTTGAGTATTTCACTTCCCCCGCAGCTTCTCACATAATAATCATTCACCACCAAACGAAAACGGGTAACGACTTCGCAGGTCATCGTGCTGTTGGGGCCAACACGCAAAATATCTATCGTGTCCATCGTTCTGGGAAGATTTCCGACGCATCGCGCCCCTTTGCAGGACAGCTTACCCCGGTCCGCACAAAAGACATTATGCGTCCAGCACCGATTAGCTTCGAAGTTGACGTAGTGTCTGTCGAAGGCACGAAGCGAACAGCGGCGATTCTCAAAGACAAGGCAAAGGCGATCCCGAAGAAGCTAGAGCCGATCATCAAGGCATTACGTAAATTAGACGACCACGAGGAAATCAGGCGCGAAGACCTTAACGCCTGTCTCGACGAGGTTTCGAAAAGCACGGGAAGTGCACAGCGTGCCGCCAGGAAGCGAAATCGTGAAAGCCTGGAGGCGGCAGGCGTGTTGGTGCCTGTAGAAGACGATAGCGGAAAAGTGGCGTTCTACCGCTTCCATGACACAGGGGCGACGTAAATCATGTGGTATCACGTGATACCGGCCATAGTTTAAGAGTATGGCGGAACTACACTGAAGCTCTCTCAATTCCCGTTACGTTTACGGCACTTCCCCCGCGTTACACCGTCTCCCCCTAAGGGGGAGAGCGGTGAAGACGGGGAGAAGCCATTTAAGTTTGGTAAAACACTAAATATATTAAGCTATATCAATAAGTTAAGTTAATTTATATGTGGAACAATGCGTTACATTATGGCCATTCGACGATGTAACGCTCAAAGCAAAGTCCTCTGGAACCCACAGAAACTTTGGCTTTTTTGAAATGTAACGCTGGCCTTACGTAGTGGCCATAGGCACCGTGGCGTCACGTGATCCTATGACATCAAGAAAACTTATCTTTGCATGGTTTAAGCGGGAGGGGGATGGTCACTCATAGGCAATTCGCCTCACCGTGCCGCTGCCGATGCCAAGCTCACGTGCAATTCGATTGATGCCCCACTTCTGTCCACGAAGCTTCCGCACCTTACTCTCGACGTCTGTTCCAGTACGTGGCCGTCCAATAGGATTGCCGGTTTTGGTTCCTTTCACCCTCGCGTTATTTATCCCAGCGCGCACGCGCTCGGCGATCATCTCTCGCTCGAATTCAGCAAATACACCCAGCATACCAAACATGGCTCGCCCGCTCGGCGTTGATGTATCAAGCCCTTGTTTGTGTAGATAGAGTCCAATATTAGCAGACTGGAGATCGCTAAGCCCGACCACTAAGTGCTGTAAGGATCGCCCGAGCCGGTCAACGGACCAAGCCGCAACGGTGTCAAATTCACCTCTCATAGCCGCTTTCAGCATTGCATCAAGAGCTGGACGTTGATCACGGCCCTTTGCCCCAGATATGCCCTCATCAGTATATTCTTGTACAATCTCCCAACCGCGCCGATATGAGACCTCACGAAGCTCTCTCAGTTGTGCGTCTACTGATTGGCCATCGGTCGAAACGCGAACGTAGATTGCTACCCGTTTTTCAACCCTTGTCATCTCGTTTTCCTTTTACTGTTTGAGATGATACGGAAGGCTTCGGGCACCTGCTGTAGGTTCTCTAAAAAGAAACGGGTGTATCCTGGTCGATCTGGTCGGAGGTCGAAACTCGACGGCGAAAACCTGTCTTCCGTCCCTCTAACCGTTATAGACAAATTACCCTTGCGAGGCTGAACGATTACATACCAAAAGTTATCAGGCTTGTTTTTGAAGTTGTTACGTCCACCTTTTTGAAGATCGCCAGGCCATTCCGCCCGAATCATATTTAGTAATTTTTCCGCCGCTTCACATGCATCGATCGGCAGTTCTTTACACAGACGTAGAAACTCTTGATCGCCGCTTCCCAAGGAATATCCGACATCGTCGAGTTCATTCAGATCACCTGAAGATGGATTGAGATCAGACTGCCCCACATTGATGATAAGAACTTCAGATGAAGTGCCAAGATTCAGAGTGCGAGCCTCCGACGGGCTAAACTTTAGCCCGCTATTCCCATGCTGCTCGGCATTTACCACGCTCACAACACTTACTTCTCCACGGGTGTCAAAAGGTGTGCCGAAGGTCTGCACCTCGTGAGGAGGAATTCTGGCCTTCCAAAGATTGCTGGCCAATGGCTCAATCCCTTCGATTATGGTCATGATAGACATTTTGGCTCTCTCCATAACATAAATAATTGCACTGTTCAGTGTAATAACTAGTGCATATATGAAGGGCAGAGTCAAGTTGTGCCGAAAACAATAGGTTGTTGCACCCGTCATGCTGATTTCAGAAACCGGCAGATTTCTGGGGACTTTTAAAGCTGAATTTGCAAGGGTTTTCGGCACCCCCCAGTGGTATTCATGGGGAAGGGATGCTCGCAACATGTTAGGCACAATTCTACCAGCACTGGCCTCACGCAAAACCAGGGGGGCCTTTTGAGAAGCGGTTTCGGGGGGCCGGGGGGGGCTTGTCGCGTTGCCTACCCTCTAGATGGCCGCAGATTA
>CAJWOI010000305.1 GCA_913044255.1 uncultured Alphaproteobacteria bacterium | reverse complement strand
CCAACGAAAGAAAAAGGGGAGTATACTCAGCGTGGCCCTGTCTACGTACAAGTTACTCTGCGAGACGGAGCCGGGTCCGCTGTCGTTAGCTTCCAGGCTGGTTATCGGTTCAAAGAAGAAAGTGAAGTACGCGTGCAAATTGACGACGGCACACAAGCACTTTTTACGGAGTCCGAAATGGCGTGGGCATATCCTGGCGAGGATAAAATGTTGATTGATAGAATGCGCCAGGGAAGACGGATGGTAGTGATGGGCACTTCATGGCGTGGCACTGAGACTACCGATACTTATTCACTCTATGGTTTCACCAAAGCTTACAACGAAATTTTGCACTCCTGTAGCTGATGTCTCCGGCCAGCAAGCAGCATGTGGCAGATATTTCCTTGGCGCGCTCCGAGAAAAGAGCCGTTTGTGCCGGTAACGGCTTGACTTCCGGCAAGGACTCTAAAACCGATGGTCGAGTTCCGCTGATTGGCCTGGATCGCGAGTCTTTTGAATCTACGCTAGTACGCCTTGGTGAACCTTCCTTTAGAGCGAAGCAATTATGGCACTGGCTGTATTATCAAGGCGCACGCACTTTTGGTGAAATGACTACGCTCCCCCGGGCTTTGCGCACACGTCTTTCCGATAGTTGCAACATCGATCGACCATCTGTTAGCCGTCTGCAACTCAGTGAGGATGGGGCACGCAAGTGGTTGATCCAATTTTCCGACGGGCAGGAAGTAGAATGCGTCCACATTCCGGAAGAAGATAGAGGAGCATTGTGCATGTCTTCGCAAGTAGGCTGCACACTAACTTGTAACTTTTGCTACACCGGCACACAGAAACTGGTACGCAACCTTGATTCCGGTGAGATCATAAATCAATTCCTGATCGCCCGCGACACGATTGGAGAATGGCCCTCGCCAAAGAATGGAAGAATGATCTCAAATATTGTCATGATGGGCATGGGCGAGCCACTCTATAATTTTGACAATGTCGCGCGCGCGCTACAAATAATCATGGATGGTGAAGGAATTGCGCTGTCGCGAAGACGCATCACCTTATCAACCGCAGGGGTCATTCCTTTTATCCAACGGTGTGGACGTGAACTGGGAGTAAACCTTGCAGTGTCTCTGCATGCGGTAAACGATGAAATACGGAACCAACTTGTTCCCATCAACAAAAAATATCCTATCAAAGAGTTATTGGACTCATGCCGCCGCTATCCATCGGGCCGCAACTCACGCCGTATAACATTTGAATATGTAATGCTGAAGGGCGTAAACGATTCTGACGCAGATGCCCGGGCCCTAGTGCGATTGTTGGAGGGCATTCCGGCCAAAGTGAATCTGATACCATTCAATGCCTGGCCCGGCGCCCCTTATGAGTGCTCGAGTAACAATCGTATGCACTCTTTCGCCGATATTGTTAATAATGGTGGTTACTCGGCACCAATCCGGGTGCCGCGTGGCAGAGATATTTTGGCCGCATGTGGGCAATTAAAATCTGAAAGTGAACGAGCACGGAGACGTCGCACTTAGTCAAGAGAGATGAATTGAAACTCTTGAGTGCTGCTTGGCAGGCGTCCAAAATTATCAAAATACCCACGGGGCAAACGGTTTTAATAAAATTCTTCTATTGCTGCGAGGTAATATCGCGCTCCCAAATTCGATAATATTAGGCGTAAATTACGGCACGGGACCCGACAATCTCTATAGTGGGTGTCCCGTGTGTTTTGAGTGCAACGGAATGCTGCTACATGAGCCCCTTGACAGATTTGCTGGGCTCGTGCATTGGCGTCAGTAGTGCAGCAATTAAGCTACGGTGGGGAACAATGGCCGAAATATCCAAGGTTGTGCTCGCCTATTCCGGTGGTCTTGATACATCGGTGATTCTTCGCTGGCTTCAAGAAAACTATGACTGCGAAGTTATTACGTTCACCGCGGACCTTGGCCAGGGCGACGAGCTATCCGCGGCTCGAGCCAGTGCCAGAGCTATGGGTGCAACTAAGATCTACGTTGAAGATTTGCGAGAAGTGTTTGTGAGGGATTTCGTATTCCCCATGTTTCGGGCAAACACACTATACGAGGGAACGTATTTACTGGGCACCTCAATAGCGCGGCCATTAATAGCGAAACGGCAAATTGAGATAGCCCAAGATGTAGGAGCTGATGCAGTCGCCCACGGCGCTACAGGAAAAGGCAATGATCAGGTCCGATTTGAACTCGGCTATTATGCTCTTAACCCGGACATAAAAGTGATAGCTCCCTGGCGGGAATGGGATCTCAACTCTCGTTCATCGTTGGTCGACTACGCTGAGACGCACCAAATTCCCATTCCACGGGATAAGCGCGGAGAGCCTCCCTATTCGACAGACGCAAATTTACTCCATGTCTCGTACGAGGGAAAAGCGCTCGAAGATCCGTGGGCACCTCCAGATGAAGATATGTTCACTCGCAGCGTATCCCTCGAGTCAGCGCCCGACCAACCTACGTGGGTCGAGATTGGTTTCGAACATGGTGACGCGATTTCGATAGACGATAAAACTATGTCTCCTGCCACATTGCTCACGGCACTCAATCGCGTTGCTGGCGCGAACGGCATAGGACGCACCGATATCGTCGAAAGCCGCTTCGTAGGTATGAAGTCACGGGGTGTATACGAAACCCCAGGTGGGACTCTACTGCTCGCCGCGCACAGAGCAATCGAAAGTATCACCCTGGACCGCGCCGAGATTCACTTGAAAGATGAACTCATGCCCCGTTACGCAGAGTTAATTTATAATGGCTTCTGGTGGTCACCAGAACGCGACATGTTGCAAGCAGCTATTGACAGGACTCAGGACTCGGTCACGGGAACGGTTCGACTCAAACTTTACAAAGGGAATGTGGTGACCGAGGGAAGACGATCACCGAAGAGTTTGTACAGGGAAGACATCGCCACTTTTGAGTCAGATCAAGTGTACAACCAAGCGGATGCTGAAGGGTTTGTTCGCCTCAATGCTCTGCGTCTACGCACTCTTAAGAAGCAGCGTGGACAAGTGCCGCCGCGATAGGGCCAGGGTTTCCGGTAATATGGAAACGCTTTTGACGCCCACGGGCGCCCGCACACAGCGCGATCCGGCTCTGCGCCACCCCACATATCTTGGCCAATTCCTTTATGATTGCCTGATTCGCACGACCTTTGGTCGCTGGCACGGTCACAGAGATACTTAGATAGGCTCTCCCTTGGCCATCGTTGTAGGAGCCCGTTGCACCCGCACACAACGCCTTTGTGGTCGCACGGACGTGAACCATTACACCAGTATCTGTCATGGCAAACGGCTGACACAACATTGGAATTCTAGCCCCTACGACGTCTAACGCTACGAGTCTAAAGAGCCCGAATCAGCCAACCGAGGACCACCACATCCCGCAAAAATACTAGCCCCAAAATGGCTATAACCGGGGAAATATCAATTCCCCCCAGGTCAGGCATGTACCGACGAATTGGCCGCAGCACAGGACTGGTGAGCCGTCTTATGGCCGTTCCTACCAAATATACGAAATGGCTCCCTGTATTGATGACATTGAGAGACACCAGCCAACTCAGAATTACATCGAGGATGAATACCCACATGTAGAGTTTGATACAGTAGGCGATGAAGAAAAGCAGTTCAGGCATAGTATCATTTAAATCCTGTTAGATTGAGGAGGAGGGGATTTACGCTAGCTATACGTCCTTATATAAATCATACACCCACAACGCGGAAGCCGCCCATATCATGCCTAGGAAATCACAAGGCAACAGGCGCCACCGTCAGGGGCCGTAGCTCAGTTGGGAGAGCGCGACGTTCGCAATGTCGAGGTCAGGGGTTCGATTCCCCTCGGCTCCACCACTCGCGGCGCCAAAATCTCGTCCAGGGAGAAGGTCTAGGTGGCAAAATCAGTGGTTCGCGTCGGCGGCGGCTCGGCCGGCGCCGAAGAGCGGATCGACGCCGCGGTCGAACTCGCTGAGAAGGGCGAACT
>CAJWOI010000304.1 GCA_913044255.1 uncultured Alphaproteobacteria bacterium | reverse complement strand
CGAGACTGGTCCAGCGTTTGGAGATCCACAACCCGCGATTCTACGCTGTTCCTAGCAGGGTTGAATAGACGAAGACGGTTGTTATCCTGTGTATAACGTGGTGCGCTGTAAAATATGGCGTCTTCATATATTTCGACCGCTGGAGCTTTTGGCCCCACTTTTGTGGTTTCCTGCGCGAAAGTATCGGAGGCAGCAAGCAAAGATATCGCAAAGGCAGCAGCTGCAAACGAAGTAACGTTGCAGTTGTAAAGGCCCTGCCGCCGACTTTCCATTGTGCGCAGCGCTACGCGCATGGTCGAATTCTCCGCTGTACAGTCCGTGTCATCTTATTATATCTCCCCCGGGGCCTCTGAGAGAGCGCAAAACTCTAGCATATAAGACAATAACGAGGCCGGGACGACTGAACAACTCATTATCGAACCAACGTTGGCGCACGAGCCTCACGCAACATGGCTCCCAACGTCGCATGCAAATGGCCATTGGCGGCCAAGACGCCGTTGCCGTTTGTGGGGTTACCGGTGCCTGACAATCCACTTGCGAAGCCACCTGCCTCCTGAACGAGTAGTGTGCCACTTGCACAATCGGATGGTGTCGCTGACAAGCTCCAAAAGCCATCGAGCCAACCGGCCGCGACGTACGCTAAATCCAGAGCAATGGATCCGAGCACCCTTACGTCACTTGCTTGCTGGGTGACCGCGCTTCGAGCTCTATGTACGAACGGTTCACTATTGTTTACCTCGAAATTGCCAATAACGGTGCCATCAATTTGACGACGCTCGGAGACACGAATTCTACGATCGTTCCGATAAGCCCCGACCCCTTTTTCTGCCCAATATAGATTATCGTGGACGGAATCGTAAATTACGGCAGCGAGGGTTTCCTGTCCCCGTGCAAGAGCGATTGTGACCCCGAAATGAGGAATGCCATGTGAAAAATTAGTGCGGCCGGATATCGGGTTTGCGAGCCACACTTCGCTGCTCTCCGGCAATTCTGGGTTATCGCTACCGGTTACCAATATATCGCGTTCGGGGCGAGCTTTGGTCAGATTCTCATTTAAGGTCCACACACCATGATCAAATGAGCGCTTTGTAAATTCCATACTTCCTGCGCGGCTCGTTTGGAGTTGCTCGATTTCACCAAAATCACGTGTTAATGCCCGCGCAACTTTAGTCGCACAAGTTACCATGACGTTAATCTCGGCTGAACGGACGGCCATTATCCGCTGACAGTTGGAGGCAGGTATTTAAGTTTTTGCGCGCTCGGCATATGAACCATCCGCAGTATTGATAATTATCTCTGTGCCGCTCTCGATGTGAGGTGGGACCATGGTGCGCAAACCATTCGCAAGGACGGCCGGCTTAAAACTTGAGGCAGCAGTTTGACCCTTGACTACTGGCTCAGTCTCGGTGACGGACACTACCACGGTATCTGGCAAGGTGGCGTAGAGCACCTCGCCTTCATATGATTGGATCATCACTTCCATGCCATCCTGTAGGAATGCACTTGCTTCTCCAAGAACTTTGATATTGAGGGTCACTTGTTCATAATTTTCTGTATCCATAAAAGTCAACTGCTCGTCATCTGCATAAAGAAATTGGTAGGGCTTTTCGTCTAACCGAACACGCTCAACGTCTTGGGCGGCACGGAAACGCTCATTAAGTTTGCTTCCATCTCTCAGATTCTTAAGTTCGACTTGATTATATGCACCACCCTTTCCGGGCTGTGTAGTCTGTGATTTTACTGCTCGCCACAGGTTACCTTTATGTTCGATAATCATGCCCGGGCGAATCGAGTTCCCGTTTATCTTCATTTTTGCAACCAACCGTTTGTGGTAATGACGATGCGGACGGCACGGAACGTAGCAATTAGATTTAGCAATGGCAACGCGCATGCCCGTGACAACTAATATTATAGTTGTCTGATTCTATGCCGTCTGTTGTTTGGTTGGACCTACGATTGTGTTGCGATTTGTTTGTTAAACTCAGCCACAGCAGTTCCCGGTCCGTCCCGATGTCCCCACACTCCAGATATAACTGCGAGGAAATCTGCTCCTGCCTGAACTAAGGCTCCGCAGTTATCAGTCGTTATCCCTCCTATTGCAACACCCGGTACGGTTGTAACGTCTTGCCACCAGGTTAGGAGTTCCGGCTCGGCGCGCTCAGGCGGTTGTTTGGTTTCCGTCGGATAAAAAGCGCCGAATGCGACATAGTCCGCCCCCTCTTCGCTCGCGCCGATGGCTAAATGTCGGGAGTTGTAACAGCTGACCCCCACTATAGCATCCCCCCCCATCAAGCGGCGAGCTTCCGCGTAACTTGCATCATTTTCCCCGACGTGAACACCGTCAGCGCCGATGTCTGCAGCCAAATCTGGGCGATCATTTAAGATGAAAGCGACATCATAATCGTGACAAATAGGCATCAGTCGTGCGCTGGCAGTTCGAATGGCCGCATCATCGGCATTCTTGAGTCGAAGCTGAAGACAGGCAACATCTCCAGCCTTTAGCGCCAAGGTCAATTGATCGGCAAAATCATCTATCGGAAGTGCCGGTGGGGTTATAAGATAGAGGCGGCAGCGGTGACCGCTCCTGGAGGGTGTATCTTTCTTCAAGTTTGTCCTCGATCAAGCCGGTCAAGCCAGTTGCGGCAACATTTTATTGGGTTAACGGCAGCCTGAAGATCTAAAACTGGGCCTTTGTTGATTTGAACCAGGCGGGCACCGCTTTTAGTGATTAGTTGTGCAATCTTATCGTGAACCATTGGCGGTCCCGAGAACGCAAAAATAGACCAGCCGACTCGAAGTGCGCCTAGCACTAAACTGGGGTCATCACCGCAGTCAAGAACCACAAGCTCCATGTCGGTCGGAGATGTTTGTGCGCAGCTTGCCGCCGATTTTAGATATAGAGCGCCAGCGTAAGCGGCTGCATCAGGTGGCGTGCGAATGATGGGCATTATGGTGGGCTTTCGCTCACGGATCGTTGAGAAAGCCGCTTCGAAATGCGGCCGGGAATGGCAAATGATTTCGCCCCGCTTTGGCATCGATTACTTAGGTTTTTAGCGCTTCAACGCCCGGCAAGCTGCCGCCTTCCAGCCATTCGAGGAATGCGCCGCCAGCACTTGAAACATACGTGAACTGGGCATCCGTTCCAGAATGTTTAAGCGCTGCTAACGTATCACCTCCTCCTGCGACACTGACGAGAGAGCCTGTTTGCGTCATCGCTGCCGTTTTGTGGGCAAGAAAATTGGTAGAGGTATCAAAGGGTGGCGTTTCAAACATTCCCATCGGGCCATTCCAAAGCAATGTTCTGCAGTCTGACATTCTGTTACTTACAAGGTTGGTGCTAGCCGGACCAATATCGAGGATCCTAGTATCGGGAGCGATCAATCGCATTGGAAGAATTTGTGGTGTCTCATTTACCCCCCTGTTTTTCAGGGTCATGGCATCAATTGGCAACAAAATTTCACAGGAATTTGCGGTTGCCCGCGCGAGAATTGCTCGGGCTTCATCTGCCATTCCCGGTTCACATATTGAAGTACCGATTTCGATTCCCTGGGCATAAAGGAAAGTATTTGCCATTCCTCCACCGATTGCTATTACCTCAACGTGATCAATTAAGTTTCCTATCAGTTTCAGCTTCGTTGATATTTTTGCGCCACCGATGATTGCCATCGCAGGCGGATCTGGGTGGCTAAGTACCCTAGAAAGTGCGTCAAGCTCTGCTTGCATTAATCTGCCGGCGGCATTGGGCAACAGAGCAGGCACACCGACCACTGAAGCATGGGGTCGGTGCGATGTGGAGAACGCATCGTTAATATAGATCTCTCCTAGCGCGGAAAGTTTGGCTGCGAAATGTGGGTCGTTTGCTTCCTCTCCTCTATGAAAGCGAAGATTTTCTAAGAGCGCAAAATCACCGGGTTCGACCGCCCTCGAAACCTCTTGGGCGCTCGCGCCAATACAGCTGTTAGCAAACATTATATCAATACCGCCCAATGCATTTGAGAGAG
>CAJWOI010000303.1 GCA_913044255.1 uncultured Alphaproteobacteria bacterium | reverse complement strand
GTCCAGGATGCTTTGCATGAACGTGCAGCAAGAACGGGACTTGGGACAATTTCAGCCCATAAAATCGGTTGCACTACCCCGGTGATGCAGAATTATCTTAATATCCGTAATCCATGTGCTGGTGGCGTGTTTGCATCGACTGTGCACGAAGCAAGGGAAAAATTTGAGCACGGAAGTTACCGGCACGTCGGCGTTGAGTGTGAAGTTGCCATTCGACTTGGCGCGCCGCTTGGCTTTGGTAAAGGTTCTTGCAGTGTAAATTCCGTCGCAGGAGCGGTTTCCCATGTGATGGCGGCTATAGAGGTGGTCGACGATAGATACGAGGATTATGAAGCACTGGGCGCGCCGACTTTGATTGCGGACGACTTTTTTAATGCTGGGTGTATTTTAGGAGACCCAGTGCAGGATTGGAAGTCTTTGGATTTTGTCTCTATCTCCGGTCATATGACTATCAACGGGGTTGAGGTTGGTCACGGTCGCGGCGGCGATATTATGGGTCACCCATTTGCTGCACTGGCTTGGCTTGCAGATCTATTTGCTAGTCGGGGTAAGGTGCTAGCTCCCGGAGAATTTGTGCTACTTGGAAGCGTGGTTGAAACTAAGTGGGTTCAGATAGGGGATAAGGTCGAGGTACGCATTGAAGGTTTAGGTCGGGCTGAAGCTGAATTTATTTAGGACCATCCGTCTCAGTAATTTTCAGTTTTTTCAACGATGGACCTGTGGGTGTCGCCGCAGGAGGTGGATCCCTCCAAGGCTGATCCGGTGTTGGTGGCGGCATCCCCGGAAAATCCTCATCTGGGTCGTAGTTTGGATCAAGTGGAGAATCCGGCTCTATGTCCGGCAAGATAATTGGCGGAGGCTCAAGGGGTGCGTCTGGTGGCAATCTCGGAGGCATCATGCGCTACAAGTCAGCATCGGATGGGTATGCTTGGTTTCTGCAACATTATTCGCGTCCCGCTCCCAAACACAAAGCCATTTTACGCCTGTTGCCCGTGAATTCCCACATGTTTTACTTGCTGGTATTTTATTTTCTCAACTGACTAGAACACAACCACGCTCCGGATAGATTCGCCGCTTCGCATTAGGTCGAAGCCTTTATTAATATCTTTTAATGGCATTCTATGGGTTATCAGGTCATCAATATTAATTTTACCATCCATATACCAGTCCACTATCCTTGGAACGTCTGTGCGTCCCTTTGCTCCCCCAAATGCCGTACCCTTCCATGTTCTTCCTGTAACGAGTTGGAACGGCCGAGTCGCTATTTCTTGGCCTGAGCCCGCGACTCCGATAATAACTGATGTCCCCCATCCCTTGTGGCAGCATTCCAGTGCTTGGCGCATAACTTCCACATTGCCAATACATTCAAAACTGTAGTCTGCGCCGCCGTTCGTCAGGTCAACTATATACGGCACTAAATCCTCTTTGGTCTCAGATGGATTGACGAAATGAGTCATCCCAAATTTCTGAGCTAGACTCTGTTTTGATGGGTTGACATCAACGCCCACGATCATGTTAGCACCCGCTATGCGGGCTCCTTGTATTACATTCAATCCGATACCGCCAAGGCCAAATACAACTACGTTGTCACCGGGTCGTACTTTGGCGGTGTTCATGACAGCACCGAGTCCTGTGGTGACCCCGCAGCCGATGTAGCAGACCTTATCGAATGGAGCATCGTCACGAATTTTCGCGAGTGCTATTTCGGGAACGACTGTGAAATTGGAAAAAGTTGATGTCCCCATGTAGTGAT
The DNA here is from genome assembly GCA_913044255.1 of uncultured Alphaproteobacteria bacterium. Taxonomy (GTDB): domain Bacteria; phylum Pseudomonadota; class Alphaproteobacteria; order UBA7887; family UBA7887. The sequence goes on along the minus strand of CAJWOI010000303.1, from coordinate 2,263 downwards.
AAACCGGGTCTCGACCCAGATTAAACCGGCTCGTGCCATCGGGCATCACGCCCTGCCCTTGGGTGATGCGGATTGCTTGGCAAAGGTTAGTCTTGCCACTCAGGCAGTATTCACACTGGCGGCATTCAGGTGTGTATAGGGGGATCACGTGATCCCCTTCTTTCAGGCTCTTGACGCCGGGTCCAACCTCAACGACTACACCGGCTCCTTCGTGGCCCAGGATTGTGGGAAATAGCCCTTCGGGGTCTGCACCTGAAAGGGTAAATTCGTCCGTATGACAAACACCTGTCGCCTTAATTTCAACTAAACACTCACCATTTTTTGGCGAACTGAGTTCGAGTGTCTCGATAACTAGGGGTTTGCCCGGTTCGTGGGCTACTGCGGCCTGAGTGCGCATGGCTGGGGTACTCCCTTGCTTTCTTGTTCCTTTTTTGAGTGGCTGTATTTATAAAAATCCAACTATATCGTGTTGGTTTTAGTGTTTTGACGGAATGGGGAATAGTTAAATTCAATAGCCTCAAGGTGTGATTTGATTTGATGGCGCTCGTGCTTCAGGTATGCCTCGACGGCTTTTCGAAAATCTTCATTTCGAATCCAGTGAGCGCTGAAGGTAAGGCGCGGTAAATACCCGCGGTGAATTTTGTGAGATCCTTGTGCACCAGCTTCGACGCGTTTAAGCTGTCTTTCAATCGCAAAATCAATAGCACGGTAATAACAAGCCTCAAAATGAAGGCAGTCGTGCTCCTCTATGCAGCCCCAGTGCCGGCCAAATAGTGTGTCGGAACCAATAAAATTTAGTGCGCCAGCAATGTACCGTCCGCCTCTTTCACACATAACCAAAGCGATATTCTTACCCATCCGTTCGTGGATCAAATCAAAAAAAGCCCGGGTCAAATAGGGGGTCCCCCATTTTCGATTTCCCGTGTCCGTGTAAAAGTGAAAAAAAGCATCCCAGTGCTTTGTTTGAAGGCTGTCGCCAGTAAATATTTCTATTTTAACGTCACCAGAAGCGGCACGAGCACGTTCCTTTCGAATGGATTTACGTTTGCGCGAGGTAAGGTTACTCAGAAACTCATCAAAATTCTGATAGCCAGAATTTTCCCAGTGAAATTGTTCCCCTGTTCTTTGTAGAAGGCCGTTATTTCCCATCAGACGCCATTCCGATTCCGTCGTGAATGTCACGTGAAGAGAGGATACACCGAGCCTGTCTGCGACCTGTGTGGCGGCACGGACCAGCAATTGGCGAGTTTTTTCTTCGTCTTTTCCGTGTGAAACAAGCAGGCGTGGGCCGGTAGCCGGTGTGAAGGGAACTGATACCTGGAGCTTGGGGTAGTAACGTCCCCCAGCGTTTTCAAAGGCGTGGGCCCAGTTGTGATCAAACACATATTCACCTTGCGAATGGCCTTTGACATACATCGGCATTGCACCGACCAATTCACGATTGTGATCCTCTAGCAATAAATGTTGGGGGAGCCATCCGGTTTCAGCCGTACAGGAGCCACTTTCCTCGAGGGCATGAAGAAAAGCATAAGAGAGAAACGGATTGGCGGTACCGGCACAAGCATCCCACTCCCCTTCATTCACTTCCGACAAGCAAGAGATGGTTCGGGCGGTGAGAGTATGACCGTCAGTGGTATTCCCCTGCGCCATTAGGGAACGGTTCAAGCGGCTTTCCACATTCCTTCGTGAACCAACTTATCGGTTAGTTTCTCTAGTGCACGAGAGCAACGCTCTAACATCTCATCTATATCTGATTCGGTTACGACCAAGGGAGGTGAGAAAGCAATAGTATTCATAATAGCCCGGTTGATCAGGCCCTCATCGAGCAGCAACTGTGTAACTTGTGGTCCAATTTGCACCGAAGGTTCGAATGGTATCTTTTCTGCCTTGTTGGCGACCAGTTCAATCCCTGCGATCAATCCCACACCCCTCACTTCGCCGACTAACGGATGGTCCGCAAATTTTGTGCGAAGTTTTCTTTGGAAATATCCACCTATTTTGTGGGCTTTATCTACTAAATTTTCGCGCTCCATGATTTCAATCGTCTTAAGTCCGGCAGCAGCTGCTAGTGGGTGGCCACCATAGGTATAACCATGGGCGAAAGGGCCAGTGTCTGGCGAGCCAGATTTGAGAACATTCCATACTTTCTCGGAAATAATTGCGGCCGACATGGGGACGTAGGCACTAGTGAGACCTTTTGCGATGGACATCATATCTGGTTCCAATTGATAAAGATCGGTACCAAACATCGTGCCAAGTCGAC
>CAJWOI010000302.1 GCA_913044255.1 uncultured Alphaproteobacteria bacterium | reverse complement strand
CTGTGCAAATCTACCCATCACCCGCGGTGCGAGAGTAAGCGCTGGCAACACCATGAACTTCCAACCACTCGGACCCAACCCTTCGAACCCGGAAGTGGGTAGTAGTCCCCATTGGACGGAAACTAACAAGATAAGCATTAGGCCCAGCCAGAATTCAGGCACGGAAACCACAGCAAATGTGAGCACGTTTACAGCTCGGTCAAAGGGCCCCCGCGGGCGCCTAGCCGCCAGCATACCCAGCGGAATTCCCAACATGCCTATACCCCAGGCGGCCAGCGCTAACACAGCAGTGTTGGGAAGGCGGTCGATCACTAACTCTCGTGCATTAACTTTGTATTGAACAGACTTGTCGAAGTCGGGTGAGCATCTCAATTTGCAGCCGGTCAGAAGACTTGCAAAATAATCCCCAAGTCGAACATGGATTGGCCGGTCGAATCCGAGCTTTTCCTCTAACGCTGCGATGGTTTCTGGAGGAGCATCTTGGTCCACCAACAACCGAACTGGATTACCCAAGATGTTTATTGCGAAGAACAGCAAACCCATCAATCCCAAAAGGACTAGGACTGAATGGCCCGCCCGTCGGACCATATATTTACGCACCGTAGAATCTCGTGCTCGGACTGGAATCTTGCATCTTTTTAGCGTCCAAAACCCCAATCCTGGACTCGTAATTCTGCACAGAGTTGCCTCGGACGTCGGCCAAAGGGCCACGAGGCAGCGTTTTTTCCGTTTTTGAAAGAGACTGCGAAGCGGTCGATGCCATGAACATTGAGACAAGTATGAGTTCGGCTGAAGACACTGGCAACTCCAAGTTTATGTCGGAAAAACCGTCTGCAACCGGCTCGGTAACCTGAAGATTTAAAGGCCGTGCCATAGTTCTCACAAGGCACGGCCTCAATTCCGATCGCTTAGCCCCTAGAGGCACAATTCTACGGACTAAAATCCATGCTGTTGATGCGGATCCTGCGGTCGAACCGTGGCTCCCAATTCAGTTTCGGATCGACGGCGTAGATCACGGGCAAATCGAATGGCGAGAGGAAAAGCGCCTGTTCATGCGTGAAATCAGCCAGTTCCTCTAGAAGCCTCTTTCGCTCATCACCAGATGCCGATAGCGCCGGTGCAAGTTGCTCTTGGATTCCACCGGGGCTAGGATCGCAGAAGGGAGACTGAGCCTTGGAACAGTTCAGGTAGTACGTAATCTGGCGGCCGAAATCCAACGTCTCGTTGGAAGGCTCGTTTTCAATTAGCTCGGCCGTAGCGCAGCTTGCGCTGCCCCGTTCGTTAGCAGCAGCTAGCGCGGCCTGCATTTCCTCTAACGTTGCATCCGCAGAATCTGCGGTGCTGCCGCTATCCGATAAAAAGTCAGCGACCGCTTGGCCTGCACGGCAGTTTCGTCGGTCTAGGAAACCCTGTACTTCGACGATGTTGACATCAACATTAACACCGACGTCCGCTAGGTACCCTTGAAAGGCCTCAAGTACTTCCACCTGCTTAGGTATGCGGGTACCTCTACTAACGAGCCTGAGGACCGTATCGTTGTCGTAATTGGCTTCTTCAAGAAGTTGACGTGAAAGGACCGGGTCGAACGAATAAGGAGCAGTATTGGATTCTGTAGCGCCAATCACACCAGGCCAAATGATGTTGCCGCGGCAAACGCTATGACCCCCGTAGAGCGCGTCAATCATTTCTTGGCAATTGATCGCATGCGCCATCGCCTGACGCACCTTGAGTTTGGACGTTTCTGGGTTAAATATGCTTAGGACATCCAAGGTGAATGTCTCAGCAGACCCACCAGATTTGATCTGGTTTGCGTCCAATGTGTCGATCGCATCAACGCCCACGTCCCAAGCGATATCGGCTTCACCGGTTTTAACCATGGCCGCCATCACCTGCGGTTCTTCTCTAAAGTACCATTTAACATCACGGATTACAGGCTTTTGAAACTCGAAATGGTCGCCAGCAGGAACGTAGTCTTCATACGCTTCCTGGGTGATTGAAACGCCGAAATCCCATTCCACTAATTTGTATGGACCGAAACTTACGTTCTGCCTGGCCCTATCTTCTTCAGTTGTACTGGCCAAGAAATCAGGAGCGGTGAAATTCGCAAAGAACGCCGTGTTGGGGAAGATTGGACAGGGCGTTGAGCAGTTGATATCCAGCGTGAATTCATCAACAGCTTCGGCTGTATAACCGCCGGTGTAGCCGTAGCTCGGATTGTCGTTTTCGGCGCTGGCTAGAATAGCTAAACTAGGAAGAGCAGCCTGAGCATTCCATGGCTCTCCATTGTGGAACTTCACTCCTTCCCGCAAGGAAAATCTCCACTTGCTAGGCCCTACTAGTTCCCAACCGGTTGTGGCTGAAGTAGGGACGATTCGCTGGTCATCTCCCGATTGCCAGGTCAAAGGATCCGACATATTGTCGTGGTGTACTGACTGAGCAATACCGCCACCAGATCCAAGAGCGTCCAAAACGGGCGGTTGATGGCTGATCACCAAGACTATGTTATCTCTTGCGGAAACAACCTTGGGAGCCGCCGATGTTGCCTGTGGCTGAGGAACTGGTGTTGAGCCAGTTGTGGTAGTAGTCGTAGTAGTGACTGGTGTAGATGTCGCGTTACTACCGCAAGCCACCAATGCCACCGTCAAGAGAATAATTAGCCCACTGATCGACTGTCGCCAGGCGGGCCTCGTTTGTATAAACGCACTCATGATTTGTGGTTCCCTCCTCCTAAAATTCTTAAGCACCTAGTCCAAACCATCTCGACGACACGATTTAGCTAGTAATACTTAGATTTCCAATTCTGTGCCTCTAATATGTCGACGTCAAGGATCGCTTTCGAACCAAAGATATTACCCGCTTAATCTACGTATTTAGGATATAACAATCAAAATGTGAAGAACTGAGATTATAGGCTCGCATTTCTCATAGAAGATCATCCAGATTCATTTGGCCAACCCTTGCGACACTCCTGTCGCTTCAAATTGACTTCTGATACGCGAGCCACTACTTTCCCGATCAAAACGTAGCGAAAATCATACCCGAGCAACGTGTCGAAAGCGGCCCACAAGGTATACAGGAACAGTAAAAACCCCGCTGTACCGAGCGCCAAGTCTATTTGGCCCGGCAGATTTGTCAATACCACCATCCCAGTTACAAGAAAAATCAGAACATGAATTGATGAAGCTTGGATGCTTTGATTGGCGCCCCAAACCAACATTCTGCGTCGAAAAAAACGGGCTAGCATGTATGTGACAACAGGGCAGGGCGCAAGTGAAAAAGGGATAGGAAGCAGGATTACGGTCAATGGCAGCCCAATAAGCAGCAAGCTTGAATGCGCAAAACCTGCGCCCCAACGCTCGGTTAATGAGTACACAGACGGATCCATGTCTAACTTCGACATTTTGAAATATTTAGTGATTCGACGAGTAATGGAAAGGTACCATTTAATTTTTCAGAGTGCCAAATCATGAATCACTACTTCAAATTAAATTCTAAATCTTGTAGGGGGTTTATAAATGGCCACCGTTCAAAACGTTATCGGACCTCTATTGCAGGGGAGTAATCCCAAGCCCATAATCCTCCAAACCCAGTCGAGGAGATGAACCCGTGTCCGAAGTTTAACCCGAAAAATCACCCATTTTGGAAACTCCAGGCTTTAGACAGAGCGGTTCTATTATATTAGCTAGTTTGACTGGCGGGCACGGGCTGTTTCATTGGTTTTCCCAGAGCCTCAATTTCATGTTGCCCTAGATCCGGGACACCTTCGGAATTAGCACCACACAGGTAAGTTATATGACCGCCACCCAAGAGCTGATTTCTGGGATAATGGCCATGCCGGGCGCAGTATTCACCGATATGGTTCGTCCCCATTTGGGATTGATTTTAGCCTGTTGCATGGCCATTTTCGGATTGGGTTGGATAGAACCCGACGGCCTATTCCAGTGGCTTGTCCAGCGAAACAGCCAACCCTTGAGCCGCATTAGCGACCCGTGGGAAGACCTAGACCGCCTCCAACTCTCGCTCTCT
>CAJWOI010000301.1 GCA_913044255.1 uncultured Alphaproteobacteria bacterium | reverse complement strand
ACAAATATTAGTCTCTCTCCACCAGCAGAAAAGATTCCGCCTGAAGCAAGAAAACTATTAACAAAAAATGATAGCACCATTTACGTAAAAGTTGATTACAGACACACTCCTGTATTGGGATCGCTAATACCCGGATTTAAAAATTTCAGCATAACCGAGGAAGCTTTCGCAAAACCACGAAGAACCAACATAATTCCCAAAAATTGACTTAAAATTTTTGCGACTGCCAACGCCAGACCGCTATTGCACGCAGACTACACATAGGCGTTTACGGGGGAGTGCAGGAAAACACAGAGCGCCAGATCATCCGGATGATTCTGACGCCCCCAAAAACCGTACACTCAGTTAAGTTGTGCTACCCCTAGCTTAATTTCGGGGCAAATTAGCAGATAAAGTTTTGATGCTCTTCAACGCTGGAAAGAGGATACGAAAAGGGCTGTACACGAGAGACCCCCCTTCCCCGTGACAACCCAGTTTTCGTACGCGAGCAGAAGAATAGACAGACCCGATAGCAGCGCAACCAGGGTCTAAGGGCTGCTTATTGTGCGGTCTTCAACCCGCCTTAAGCCCTGAAATTACCTTCTTAAAAGTTGCTTGAAGCTGTTTACCCAAGGTGAGGGTAAGCGCCGCAATGGCAACCGCAACACCGGCCGCAATCAGACCGTACTCTATCGCCGTGGCACCGTCTCTTTCTCGGTAGAGGCGCCCACACTCAGCTTTATAAAACGTCCAACGCGTACCGTCTCTATTTTGGTAGCGGCCCCCACACTCATCTTTATAGATAACCATATGAGTATAAGCCTTAAGAAGTATTTTGTTAGGCTCTACAAACATCGTTCTTAGCTCCCATTCCCATTTCCACACTCAGCGTAAAACCACATAATTCTATAGCGGTGCTTTGTTCCCGGTTCAAGATGCTGACCGTCCCGCCCCGTCCAATTTAAATGTATTCTCCAAACAAAACAACCACCACCATCGCGGTTACACAAGGCCCCACACTAAATCCCAAACATAACGCCAGTTTTACGTAAGCTACGGTAAAATTTATCTAAATAATCTTGACATTAGTACACTAATACTGGGTCCGGTTCCAAGAGACTGGATATATCATCGCTCTTCGGCAAAGAGAAATCTAAAGAACTGATTACCGAGCTGTCCCCCGCACGGATAAGACGTAACGTAACATAAACCGCATTTTGCGCCACCGCATAGACCCCTGCCACAACCGCCTGCGCTTCCTGTTCATTGCTTATGTTTCGAGCTTCACGAGATAATACGAGCTCTCCGCTACCGGCACGTACCAACACGGTCCCCCGAAATCGTATTTCGCGCGTCATGTATCCCAGCTGGGTTAGCCTTGAACTGATTTGCTCGCTCACAATCCGTCCCAGTACGGATGATTCCTCAAGATCTGACACGTTCACCAGGCTTGCGACGAGTATTGGTTTTTTGGGATCCAGAATTTGCTGAGAAGTATCAATCAATCGCTCCGCAACGTGATGACTATTGGAGACTAGATCAATACCTGCAAACGTTTCCTTATCATCCCCGTATACAGAAGAGTTCGTATAACTGTCACCGCAACCGCTGGCGATAACACTCACGGCACTGAGCGCCAAGCTCATTGCTAATGCCCGAAAACATCTCGGATTCACACGACGTCCAAACATGTGTGCCTCCCACGCATCCTAGTCGCCCAAAACCTTAAGAGTTGCTACCTGCGGCGGCATTCCTACTTTCTCCAATGGTTGCTGATCAAGCGGTCCCAGTGGCCCTACGTACTGAGACCAATCAGAATCTGCAATAAAATAACTATCAATTTTACGCATTACCGCTGTCTGTCCATCGAAAAGCGATGTCGTTACAACCGCCTGTGCTCCACTAAATTCGTTTTCGTATTTCCAAAGATCGGCCAACACCGCAGCGGAAAGCACATGTCGCAACTTATTTAAGTTCTCAAAGGCATACCACGTATAACCGAGCAAAGAGTAAGCGCCAGGGACAGAACTAAGTCGTTGATTTCCATCTCGTGCCACGATTCCTGCGTGGGAGTAGACCACAAGCGCTTCATCCGGCGTGTTGGCAATGGCGTGTCCTCTCGACATCAAACTCGCAATCAAATACTTCCGGAACATACGACCAAAAGGCGTACTTTGATCTCCAGCTGCCACATATATGGATCGTCCACTAAGCTCTGCCGTATTTCCCCAGCAATACCGCGTTTCAGTGCGAGACCAAATCGACTTGGAGTAAGTTTCCCCTGCCATGCAGCCACTGATGTGGGAGGCCGAGTTATCAGCTAACCTTTCCCAATGTGCAACACTAGTCATCGCAGACTGGTGCACAGGCAATTGCAGTTGGCCGTCGGATCCCAAATCCGATAGATGGGATAGGCCCTGCGAACAACCCCCCACTAGGACGAGAGCTACAATGCACACGTACACGCCTCTCACATTAGCCAGTTCACCTCCAAAACTCCGGTTCAGTCCCATCCGATACTCCGATAACAACAGTCAAGCACCTAACCCTAGCCTACCTTCGCTCCTCAACGGTAGGCACGTCCATGAGGATACTATCCGAAAAGCACTTGCTAACCCAATAGTGTATTTTTGCCAGCAATATATCGGGTGAAACGCCTTAAAGTCACTGATATGTCCCATCATTTCAGTGACATAGAAGAACGCCAGCATCTTTTCAAGCCCACTGGCAACTGCTCCCGATCCACCTAGATAGAATGTTTTACATCCCCCTCTTACGCACCTTGTCCAATAGTTCATTCAAAGTCATGGAAACCTCAACCGAAGCAGCGAGAGATGACCCTACGTGGGCACCAGTCAACGTCCAATCATCGCCCTTTAATTCTGCAATTACGTTATCCCGGAAGGACCGGTACGACATGAGCGCCTTTTTATCGTCGCCCAAGTAGTGAGCCAGAAGGGCGAATGCTAGTCGACCTGGTCCACCACCTTTGTAGCCCCATTCAAAATCCGCGATTGGGACCGATACCACGTCTAGCCGTCGATCAAGAGGCTTCCCGTCAACAGTTACCGAACATGTGTTTTGGTCTCGTTTCCCTCGATAGACTGCTACGTCCAGAGAACGCATCGCCTCATGCCTCCGTCGCACCGGTCAGTTTAACCCCGGCTAAAAGTGCTCAGTGATCTATCGTTGATCTATCGTTAATTTATAGCCAATACATTTATGACTTGCATGATTTATCTGTTTCAATGCCCAGATGCCAAAAGGCTTGGAGAAATCACAACAACTCCAATACAGATAGCTATACCATACGGAACCCCCGTGGTTTCGTGCAATCTAACCAACCAGTCAGTGCGACTCCAGCTAGCGGGCAACACGAAACGTCGAAAAACAATTAATGCTAACGAAAGAACTCCTCCGATTATTGCCACAGAAAAAAACAAGGAAGGAATCCCGCCAAAACCAAACCAGACTGCAGAAGCCGCCAGCATTTTAATGTCGCCGGCACCAATTAAGTTGAATGAGAATGCCAACACCCCTACAGCAAGAATCAGTGCGCCGGCGCCAGTATTGGATAAAATATTAATTATCGGCCAATGAGCCCACAATGCAGCCGGGAAAAATAATAATACACTGCAAATGGATACGTAATTAGGAATTTTAAAACTTATAAGATCGCAGATGGCTCCATACAATAGTATGAATAAAAAAATATAAACAAAAATATTCGCCATACGAACTCTAAATATTTAATTTTTAAGATTGCGTACGCAACAAACTACATTCCTGACATCTCGTGTATTTTTGCACGGTCATGAATAATCAAGGTTTTATTTCGGCGTTCCAGCACTTTCTCCCTAGCAAGTTTGCCAATAGCGTGCGCCACCTCCTCTTCATCAACACCTGCCCAACCAGCAATGTCATTGTGAGTAGGGAGAGGTTCAATTAGCCACGCGCCACCACCACGGGGATCCGGAACCGCTAGGCGAAGTAATTCTAAATAAACCCGTTGCCTAGGAACCGTAAGAGACAAAGTAGATACACGTTCATTCATTGAAGCA
>CAJWOI010000300.1 GCA_913044255.1 uncultured Alphaproteobacteria bacterium | reverse complement strand
AACACCTGACCGGCGTCAACCACCGAGACCACGGTTGCCCCGGTGGGTCCACAGGAACCTCCCACGCTGCTTCGCTTCGCGTATCGCATGGCGCTACACGAAGCAGCGCGGGTCCCTCCTATGGACTACCGGGACAACCCGCAACACCGTGCTCTGCATCACATCAAGTGGCCCAATTTTACTCCGCCCTTTGGGCCAATTTTGCTCCGCCGTTGACACCAATCGCTGGATTTCCGGCCCAGGATGCTGTGAAAAACATCGTGGGACTTGTTAACGCCCGAGGCCGAGCCAGCGACGCCGACAGTTAAGCCTATGTCGTCCACCCGCTGCGCCCTGCCCTCAAGACGGCTCTTCAACCCGGCCCGTCCGTTAAAGGCCAGGATTCCCACGTAGGGCAGGTCGGGCCGGCCGTAATAATCGTAAAGCTTGTTCGGCACGAAGGCATATTGCTCGAGGGCATATTCAAGGGACGCGTTGGCATTTTGATCGAGCCAGGGGAGATAAACGCGGGCATTCCGGAACCACTCGGGGTTGGTGCCGGCGGGCGAATAGGAGAGCCGCCATCCCCACGTCAGCTGGCCTTTGCCCCTCTCGCCGCCGAGGGGATCGAATAGCGGATCTATGACATCGCCGAAGAGGCTGGTGTCCTCGTTGACGTGCTCGAAGCGGAAGATTCCTTGCTGGGGCTTGGTCGCCTCACCCTCTTTCAAGGGGGGGGGTGTTTTTCGGGATGCTTGGTTGGACCGCCGGCCGAAGAGGCAGCGCCGGCGCCGCCTCCCGTGTGAAGGAAGGAGTTGGGGACTGGATTGGAGGTAGGGGCTGGTGCTGAGCGGCGAACGGATGGGGCTCCTCGATAAACCGGCGCATATCGTAAATTGCCCCGGCCGAAGCCCCGCCACAAACCAAAAGGGTTGCCGCCAGACTCGTTCCGAATAGCCTAGTTATAAGCGTTGCACTTTCCAATACGCCCTCCCAGGAGAGCAGTCGTTTCTTGCTTTGGTATCGCCTATATTATCCGCAAAGGGCGAAAACAGCTAATTCATGGGCTTGGCGTTGCCTGTCGACATGTCCGAGTTGGGTCAGCAACGGCCCTTTTCGACAGCCAATAATAACGTCCGCTCAACCCACGACACCAAAAGTCTGCTGGACGATGGAGAACCGGAAACCATCCGCTGGCTTGATAGAGTACCAGAAGGGGAGGTGCTCTGGGATATCGGGGCGAAAGTTGGAGTCTATACCATTTACGGTGCGGTCAAAAGAAAACTGAGGGTCCTCGCGTTTGAGCCGGGCGCTGCTAGTTTAGCCACTTTGACAAAAAAACATCGGACTCAATGGATTGGAGCGCACCGCCGATGCTTTTTGTTTGGCCCTATCCGATAAGACCAAATTGGAGTATTTGCACATGGCCAATACTGTGGCGGGCCATTCCATGCATGCCTTTGGTTCGGCACATACGGTGGAGGATAAAATCACTCCAGTATCCGCCAAACTGCTCAGGGGTTCAGTGCTGATCACTTTGTCGAACTTTTTAACGCCCCAAAACCCCACCACATCAAGCTAAATGTGGACAGCGTCGAATTGGCTATCCTCAAATAGAGTGGAAGGACTATTGAAGACGACGGTCAAATCAATGCTCGTGGAAGTATACGGCCTTTGTGGCGGATCAGAAATCCGCGCCTATCTGATGGGTCCGGGTTTTGAAGAGATTCCTGACTCTTCCTTGGATGTGGAACACAACGTGGTAATCCTGAGGCGTAGCTAAGGCCTGAACAGAGATCAAGACTGCAAGGCGTCCTAGTGGTATAATTCTAACGCTTAGTAGCGTTGAGAATGCAGGTATTCCCTAGGTTTTAGTCATTCCAACCGGACTATTCCGTTAGATTCTAACCACTAGTTGGCAACATGTATAGGATAAGTCCATTTTGATTTCGAGACTCCAATATTTTCTGGTGCGAAAGGTCAGTCTTGCCGTTAAGAAGCAGTGGGTAAGCTGGACTTCATTGAACCTGTTTCATCCCAACGCCCGCCTGCACTTTGGCAATTGGTTGCCTTCGGGTGCCTACAAAGAGATTTTTGTCCAACACAGTTATCGGCCGCCGACGCCGCTGACAAAAGGCGCACGCATAGTTGACGGTGGTGCCAATATCGGTATTTCGGCCCTGTATTTTCTGACAAATTTTCCCCAGGCCCAGGTAGAGGCCTATGAGGCCAGCCCGACCGCCTTTGATCTGCTTAAGGGGACGTTGAAATCCTCACAAATCAGCCAAGACCACTACAAGCTCATCAATCAAGCTCTTCATACTTCGGATGGTTCGATTAGTTTCTTCGTTCTGCCTCATTGCGCCTCGGCCCTCAACGCCTCCATTTCCGGCCGGGATTCCTTGGATCGGCTTGGAGAAAAAATCGAAGTGGAGGCCGTTGATTTTAGGAAGGTTCTGCTAAATCCGGTAGACTTTTTAAAACTGGATGTGGAGGGGCACGAATACGAGTTGCTCACTCTGCCGGAAGTTTCACCGTCCAGCGTCAAATCGATGGCTGTAGAATTTCATGATCTTAAGGAGAACAGGCAGAAATTTATCGGTCTGATCAACAAGTTTCGTGATCAGGGATACAAAATTGAATATGCGACCGGGAAAGAGATTTCACTATCAGATGATGATTTGTTCTGTGATGAAGTTATCTTGAAAATTTTCACACCGTGATTTCTGTACACATCTACAGAACCGCAAAACCCAACAACCATACTGTACTAGCGTAGTGCTTTCTTGCATCTGCGGTCTTGGCATGCACTATAACGCCCACCATGGACGATAAGCTATTCAAACAAATAGCTGCACGGTTTCCGACAGATCGGATGGGAGGGTGCAAGGCACTCGCCTCACTGTGGCGGATTCTGTTCTATCTGTTGCGCCCGCACCATCCATTTATTATGCGTACTCGCGACTATCGGTTGTTTGCCCACCCCCGCAAAAGTACCCTGACCCGCGCAGTCATCCGGCGCGGGTACTGGGAGCCATTGGAGACAGAGATTTTCCACAGTCTGCTTAGGCCAGATGCGCTAGTGATTGACGTCGGCGCTAACTTTGGCCATTACGCGCTGACCGCGGCCAACGTTATTGGACCCAAAGGGTTGGTTATCGCCTTTGAACCGCAGCCGGAAACCTTCGCCCTGCTGGACGCGAACCGCAAGTTGTTGCCCCAAGACAATCTCCTCGCAGTACAAGCTGGTCTAGGCGCCTTCGATGGATCTATGAAGATTCACACCGACACAGCCAATCCTGGCGGGCACAGTTTTTACGATTGGAATCTGCGCGGGATAGGTGGTTCATCGCATATGGTGCCAGTCAAGGCTCTGGATTCATTTCTTACCGAACAAGTTCACGACCGGGCCGTCGACGTCATTAAAATTGATGTCCAGGGTTTCGAGATGGAAGTGCTGCGTGGAGCAGTAAGCACCATCGAGCGGGATCAGCCCGCTGTGCTATGCGAGGTCACCCCGGAGGCGCTGCACCGTGCTGGAAGCGGAGTCGAAGAGCTGCTCGGTTTTTTTAGCACGCGTGGTTATCGCGCCGAAGTTTTGCTATCAGACGACGGCAGGGTACAAACGATGGACTACCCAGAATTGTTTGAATTCTTTGGCATCACTGAGGCGGAGTACCATGATGTACTGTTCCGACCTGCCTGACACAGAAATATCATATATTTTATTGTCTAAAGTCCGAAAAGGGTCAAAAGCAGCCTAAAATACCAGCCCCGAATGATGTCCGCTTTGCCCCCAACAACGGACGGAAATGACGGGAAAGCAGATGGAGTGGATGGCTCCCGCTCCCGGCATCTAGGTGCCAAAATGGTGGTCGTCATTAACAACCACGAGCAAAAGGAGCCATCCACTATGAAGATTAGCACGATCGGCCTTGATTTGGCGAAGAACGTTTTTCAAGTACATGCGATTGATGCTGGCGGAGAGGTCCTTGTTCGCAAGGCGTTGCGGCGGCGTCAGATGATCCCCTTCTTCAGTAAACTTGAGCCGTGCCTCGTTGG
>CAJWOI010000299.1 GCA_913044255.1 uncultured Alphaproteobacteria bacterium | reverse complement strand
CAATCAGGAGGATCTTGATTGTACGGTGCAGGCAGGTGTAACCCGAAAACAGCTTAATGAGTATTTAAGGGATACCGGTCTCTTTTTTCCTGTTGACCCAGGAGCTGACGCTTCAATTGGGGGAATGGCATCGACCCGAGCAAGCGGCACCACGGCCGTCCGTTATGGCACAATGCGTGAAACGGTCATATCATTAAAAGTAGTTTTGTCTGATGGCCGGGTTATACAAACCGCGCGTCGCAGCCGAAAGTCGGCAGCTGGATATGACCTTACCCGTTTGTTTGTGGGTTCCGAAGGAACCCTTGGCATCATCACCGAGGTAACCCTGAAGTTGTTTGGAATTCCGGAAGCCATTGCTTCGGCCGTTTGTTCCTTTCCTACCATAGAAGATGCAGTGAACTCGGTAATTGTATCCATTCAGTCTGGCCTCCCGGTGGCACGTATCGAACTACTCGATGATATTACTATGGGCGGAATAAACAATTTTTCGAACACCGACTATCCGGTTACTCATACTCTTTTTTATGAGTTCCATGGTTCGGAGGCAGGAGTCGGGGAGCAATCTCGTCAAGCCCAGGAAATAGCTGTTGAGTTTGGCGGAAGTAATTTTCAATGGGAAACACGTCCTGAAGATCGAAATAGATTGTGGCAGGCAAGGCATGACGGACTCTATGCAATGAATGCACTGCGTCCAGGCTCCAAACCCATGGTGACAGATGTATGTGTGCCGATATCCCGGTTAGCAGAGTGTATACGAGAAACAAAACGTGACATTGATGGTTCATCAATTGTGGCGCCCGTTGCGGGTCACGTCGGAGATGGAAATTTCCACGTTGTGTACCTGATTAATCCGAACGACGACAAGGAAATCAAGGAAGCCAGCGACATGCATGATCGTCTAGTGATGCGTGCACTGGCCATGGGGGGCACTTGCACGGGAGAACACGGTATTGGTTACGGGAAGATAGACTTTCTCAATGAAGAGCTCGGCGAAGGTGTCAGCGTAATGCGAGGTATAAAGAAGGCCTTGGATCCCGACAACATAATGAATCCAGGTAAAATCGTTCGAATGTAGAAAATAGTCGGGGAATTCTGGTTTATTTCCTAGGCATCTTAAATTTTTAGAAAATGGCTGATTTCCCTCAAACAACAATGTCTGATAACTCGGTACGCATTGATTTTGCAAATACTTATGCTCGTCTCCCGGAGAGATTTTTTGCACGTCTAGATCCGACCCCTGTTTCTTTCCCTCAACTTATTAAACTCAACAATGGGCTAGTGGAAAATTTAGGTATTCACCCTAATCACCTTAGAACCGTGGAAGGCGTACAGATACTTTCGGGAAATCAAGTGCCGGAGGGTGCTGAACCGCTCTCTATGGCATACGCCGGCCACCAGTTTGGTAATTGGGTTCCGCAGCTAGGTGATGGCCGTGCGATCCTTCTTGGAGAAGTAATTGGCCGGGACGGAATTCGTCGAGATTTACAACTCAAGGGGGCCGGTCGCACACCTTTCTCAAGAATGGGGGATGGCCGGTCGGTTCTTGGTCCGGTTCTCAGAGAGTATGTGGTTAGCGAAGCAATGCATTCTCTTGGCGTACCTACCACGCGGGCTCTTGGGGCCATTTCCACGGGCGATAAAGTTAAGCGTGAGCGTCTTTTCCCGGGCGCAATTTTAGCCCGGGTGGCGAGGAGCCATGTACGGGTCGGCACCTTTCAATTTTTTGCTGCGCGTCAGGACAAGGACGCCTTACGTTTGTTAGCGGACTACGTGATTGCACGTCATTTCCCGGAAGAGTGTCCACAATCACGGCCTTATCATGGTTTGCTGAAAGCTGTGGTGAAAAGGCAGGCAAAGTTGTTGGCAAGGTGGCAGTTGGTTGGTTTTATTCACGGCGTCATGAATACGGACAACACATCTGTCTCTGGCGAGACTATCGACTACGGGCCTTGTGCGTTTATGGATTCCTACCATCCCGAGACGGTTTACAGTTCGATTGATGAAACTGGACGATATGCTTACAGGAATCAGCCGGGTATTGCTTATTGGAATCTCGGATGCTTCGCACAAACATTGATACCACTGTTTGGTGAGGACGTTGATGTCGCTATTTCTCAGGCCGAGGAAATCTTAGGTAATTATCCAGCTCTGTTTGAAAAAGTTTATCTCTCAGGTCTGAGATCCAAGATAGGTCTTTTAAAAGAGAGAGGCGGTGATCGGGAGCTAGTCCAGGATTTACTTGATCGAATGGCAAAAAACGCAGCGGACTACACTCTCACATTTCGAAGACTTAGTGATTTAACAGGACCTAGGTCCGGATCCGATGAGCCTGTTCGAAGTTTATTTAAAAATCCTTCTGATTTTGATAATTGGGTTTCACGCTGGAGGCACAGATTAGCGATGGAAAACATCAACGATGTCCAGCGCCAAGCGGCAATGAAATTGGTAAATCCTGCATATATTCCTCGTAACCATCTTGTTGAGGAGGCAATAAATGCGGCCACCATCGGAGAGGATTTTTCGTATTTTGATAAACTGCTCACGGTACTTTCATCTCCATACCAAGAGCTACCAGGTTCGGAAAAATTCGCTGCCCCGCCCCGCCCAGACGAAGTCGTTCTCGCTACATATTGCGGCACTTGAAATGAAAAAGCGTATGGCGTCAGAATTTTTGTTTTCGACAGATTCTGGGCCCCAGAGCTCGTGGAGATAACAATATCGATAGAGATCTACCAACGTACCGATTATGAGTCACACGCCAAAACCTGAAACATATCAATTTCGTTTTGGTGTTTGCGACAGTTTAGAAAGACTGGCGTCGAACCGGATTAAATTGGGATTTCAATTTCGCCTAGGCGAGCTGTGAGTTTCGTGTTTTCTGAATAATCAACCGGAACCGCAATCAGAGCCGGACCCCCCTGTTGGAAAGCTTCCTCTAGGGTGGAGACAAGCTGACCGGGAGCCGTGATCTCACGGCCCCACATACCATATGCTTCGGCGAGTTTGGCAAAATCCGGATTTCCGAAAGCTAAGTCAGAGTGCTTGCCATTGAACCCATCTTGCTGTTTCCATTTGATAAGGCCGTATTCTCCGTCAACCCATACCATAGCGACGATGTTAAGCTTCCGTCGGACAGCAGTTTCTAGCTCCTGCACGTTCATCATGAATCCAGCATCACCGCTAATTGATAGAATATTTTTATCGGGAAGCGCCATCTTGGCACCAATCGAGCCCGGCATAGCGAAACCCATTGTGCAGAATCCATTCGAAATCAAGCATGTATTTGGCTCTTGGCACTGGTAATATCTGGAAATCCACATTTTATGAGCGCCGACATCCGATAGGAGCACATCACTCGGTCCCATGACTTGGCGGACATCCCAAAGGATTTTCTGCGGCTTCATGGGGAATCCGGTGTCGTCTTTTTCGGCAGCAAAATCCTCTTTAAGTGTTGTCCGGAGATTGCTACGAGTTTTGATGTCGAAGGGGGCCCGGGATCCTTGATTTCGTTCTTCGATCAATTCATTGAGTTGCCATAAGCCGTCGGCTAGATCTCCTACGACCTCGATAGTTGGCGTATAATCTCTGTCCACCTCTGCTGGCCAAAAATCCATGTGAATGATTTTTTTGTCTTCCTTGTTGGTACGATTCCAGGCTTTGGGTGCGTATTCCACAAGATCATAGCCGCAGGAAATCACAAGGTCGGCAGTATCGAAGGCAAGGTTGTTGTAGTCGCCCATGCCAAGGCCCATGGTGTAGAGACAGTGTTCGTCGTCCATCGAAAGCGCACCTTTGCCCATAAAGGTGTTCACAACTCCGACGCCTAAATTGTGAGCGAGACGGGTCAATTGTGTCGCTGCTCGTTTCCGAATAGCACCGTTTCCAGCTAGGATAATGGGATTTTTAGCGTTCGCGATTAGGTTGGCGGCCATTGAGACGGCTTTATGGTCGGCACCGGGTCGGCGCACTTTGGTTGGCGGCATAGGTGTGTCTTCGATTTCCTCTTTCGCTACATCCTCAGGCAATTCGATGACGGTAAGGCCGGGTTTTTCGGTTTCAGCTATTTTGAAAGCTTTACGCACG
>CAJWOI010000298.1 GCA_913044255.1 uncultured Alphaproteobacteria bacterium | reverse complement strand
AAAGATTCCCGCCTCTTTTTGCTCTGTTCCGCCGCATAATGTGGGATTACATGTTTTTTTATATTTAAACCCATGTTTTTGTCTAGCCAGTGGGCATGAATACAGATTTGGCCGAGAAAGCACTGATTACCCCTTTCTCATCTAATCATTGATTTAGATGGATTTTTATTCCGAAAAACATAAGAGATTCACAATTGGCACGTGAAGAGTTGGCGGCATGACCCTTGCCAAGGTGGCTCTGGGTGGTCGTAATCACTGTCTTCGGGAGGTGCAAAAACGCCCAACTGCTGAAGCTCAAAAGTGCACACTTCGTCTATTTCTTGTATAGAAGTTTGCTGGAAGTGTGCACTTCCCCATCGATCCTTGGTCGATACAACAGGCGGTAATTCAGCAGCAATTCGGCGTCTAACGGCCCTCTCTCGGATCGACCCAAAGCCATCAGGTTTGATTGAGTAATATCGCTTTCTAATCCCGCCCTTCTGCTTCTGCCGTGCACGAGTCTTCAGGCCCATGAGCTCTAATATTCGTCCAACGAATTTGATGGTGTCCTCAGGGCAATTGTAGTTGACCGAGTTGGGCACAATCTTCAGGTACGAAAGGAGTGTCTTTTGCTCCATCACCATGTCAACCACCGCCGCAGCCTCTTCCACGCCATACGATCCCTCACCTGTCATTAAATTGATACCTAATGGACCCAAGATACGTTTGTATGACTTGACCTTGACGGCGTTGTTTCTGCGAAGGCTAAGATTTTGATCTTCATCTTCGGTTAATGATTTCTTGATATTTGCTGCCAGTTCAAACCGCTCTAGCTTCGCAAGGCCACGGCCTTCGTCAAAAAACTCAATATCCCCCACAGTTAGATTAGGGAGCTTCAAAGCATTTCTTATGTAAGCACGGCGCACTGCCATTTTTTCGGCGTATGTGGCGTTCTGATTTCGCTTGATTTTCTCCAGATCGTCACGTTCCAGGTCTTCAGCTTCGAGGATGGCGTTGATCCGCTGGTCATATGCTTCACCTTTCGCTTCCTTAATCGCGTCATCGGCATAATCTGTCTCATTATCCGGTAGTAAGTTCAATTGAAAGCCACTCGACTCCAAAAGGTAGAGCATATTGCGGGCAAAATGGTTACAACCCTTATTAAGCCAGGCGACTGAGTTTGCCCGAAACACATCGAATTCTGTGGCGGTGTTGGTGGCCGCTTGCTCCATACCTTCGATGATGTTCGTGGCATCGGTAGAATCATTTAGGTTGTTGCTGTCGAAGGCGAGGTGCCATTCTGTCAATGTTCTGGAACGACGGATCATCTGGATGGCATCGGAGGGAGCAATTACACCGAAGAATAGACCGTACCCCCGATCAAAGTGCGGGACTTCGATGCTGACACCCGACGAAATGCTAGGGGAATGGATGATGATGTCATATTCAACGCATACCGCATTTGGGTTTCGGATAAAAGCTTGTTGCTCCTCTCCTCCCACGGTATCTGCATTGATATTTAGAACTCTCTTTTTCGGCAATTCTGATGCTATTAAAGCTGTCAACGTGGCGCTCTTCTTTTTGCTATCAGTGGCGACGATCACCTTACTGCCAGCATCAAGGTCGGCCAGAATTGAGCCGTAGGCCAATTGAGCAGCACGAGAACCATGTTGATAGGTCACAGATAAATGTGAATTGTCGGCAGCGGACTCGAATATTCGGAACCGCTCTCCAGGTCGGCACATTTCTAAAAATTCAATCTCACGGTCACCGAGATCGGCATCGGCCACAATTAAACGCTTTGCATTCGTGATCATTTTCTTGAGGGCTTCATACACTTTGATACGGTCGAAATCCTTAACGCTCCCGTCGGCGACGTGGCGAAGGACTTGGCTAAATTCATCGATGAATAAGTTGTCGACACGTAAGCAGTATTCACTCTGCCCATCAGCGATGATCGAATTGACGCAGACTGCGAGGCCATTCTTTATTCCGGTCACATCCTGGTAGTTATCAACTTTCAATCGCTTTGCTAGCTCATGCGTGAGTGAAATCCGGTGACAGGTTCCAACGAAGGTTTCTCCCAGCTCCTTAGCGTATTTCGCGAATTTCATGCCAACCAGTTGGGTCTTGCCAGAGCCATGTGGTGCTTTGAAGATGACAACTCCGTCCAGTGGTTTAACAGGCAGCGGCCACAGTCCATAGATCCCGGCCTTTTGGGGGGTGCCACTGTAATGGCAGATGCCAATTTTTTGATATCCGTGTTTTTTGCGCATGGCAATTGAAATTGAAGTTAAACTAATTGCTTCCTCTCTGTGCTTCGAGGTTATCCATGCGATGTGTTCTTCAATGCCGTCTATGTTTGGTGCCGTCGACGAAATTGACCTGATAAAATCGATTGCGCTGTATTTGCTTGGCACGTTCTTGGCAAATTTATTGATAATAGCTTTAATAACACTCGGGGCACCCCCAAGCTGTTCCGCTATACCTAGACTATCTTTATAGTTTCGGTCACCGATGTCGGCGGATTTAACCCCACGTATCGATAGGGCGCATTCATTATTGGTTAAGCCTTGGACGGTTAGGTTTGTTCCGCCATGTAAAAACGATCTGACAGCCGTTCTATTTATCCCGTCGATATATAACCGCGCACAGGTATCGCATTGTTCGGTCGGGTCTTCGACATAGGACAAATGCATTTCAGCCTTCACCATTGCTCTGATGGTCATACGCTTGCCGCCGGTGTCTTTGACCGTCAACACGGTATCGGCGTCGATAGTGCCGTTCTCGGCCTCCACGAGGCGCTTGTAGACGCTCTCAGAGGCTTCCCCTGTGCGGTTAGACTCGCTGGCGGCATACGCTCTCCGCATAGGCTCTTGCTGCGGTTTGAGGCGGTCATGCTCAACAGCCACCAGACGCTGATACTCGGCTTCCTCTGCTTCTGTCAGATCAGGTAGTAACGATGTGTTGAGATACCCACCAGGATGGAAAGACGGCTCTGGACGGCGCTGTGTTAATCCAGGCCCCAGCTCAGCCCCTGCAATAAAGTCGCACCGCTCGGGACTAAATACCGATGCATCAACCGGCCCACGAATAAGGAAACTGCCAGACTTTGATAGTTTCCCGTACCCATAACCAGCAAGCCAAAGTCGCTTGAACAGTAATTTTCCAAACCGGGGAAGGTCGCGGCCATCTCTTGCGATGAAGTAAAGGTGGAAGCTAGGTGCAGCGGAGCTAAGAAGATTATCGTCAGGCCCATATATTTTGGCCGATGTCGACAACGCCGCGACGGATGCAGCATTAGCAAAACCAGGAAAAACCTCTTTATCAATAATCTTAATGAGTTGGTCGGGATTTAAGGGTTCTCCTGGACCTGGATCGTAATCGAGCATGGACAAGCAGGGACTGTCAGGGTGCTCAAAGTACTCCAGAGTGCGATTGATGGTGCCAGTACGGTGATTTGCTGTCGTGGTTACTTCGATTTGGCCGTAATCCGCCAATCTATTTTTCACAGTCCCATGGATCAAGCATTGGTTCTTTTGGCAAGAGCTGAGAAATTCAGGAAAATCATGAAACTTCAGCTCTATCGTTTCGACATGGCCGGAACCAGCGTTATCGACGTTTTTATTAAGCGTGCCATCTTCGTTAAGTGTGATGCTCTTGGTTAAAAATTGCTTTAGCCCACCTGTGAATATGCTAAACACGGCAGTCGGGCTTGGTGGTTGGCGAAAGCGTTTTGGATAATTACTCATAAATCACCTCCTTCCTATACGGATTTAAGATCTGGCGATGGGCATTCAGTCCTTGTGAACTACTTAGAACTAATGCCTATTATTTAAAGCTGCTTTGATATCGTTCATTTCTTTTCCGGATATAAAACGAAACTTTTTAGGTCCGTGCATGATCTCGCACATCGCATTCCACTGGTCTTCCTCTATTATTATTTTGCGTGCTTCGTCTCTTGATCGGCTGAACCTACCCCAGTCCACTTCTCCTGGGTGATGCTCAATTAATGCGTCTTCAAAACGGAACAGAAATAATTCAATGTCCACCCAGTCCTTTTCTGCCAACTGGAGAGGCCAATCATATAAATCATCTCGCATATCTAGCAGGCGTTCTTTT
>CAJWOI010000297.1 GCA_913044255.1 uncultured Alphaproteobacteria bacterium | reverse complement strand
TGCGCAGAAGAAGTGGCTTACCGCTACATTGTCGCATTGGAACGTGTACCACCCCGTGATACCAGCATATTTCCCAGTACCCGAGTAATAGTCGCCTCGGGTGCCAATGTTGGCGCCCGGTCCATACGGCTCAGTTGCCTGCCAACGAAGATTGACGGTATCGCCGTCGACATCCGTTACGGTGCAGAAACCACCGCCCCAGTTCGCAGGGCCGCCCTGATATGCCAGTTCACCCGTGCACATCCAACCGCTGCGATGTAGCGGGCCGCTTTCCGAAACGGTGGTGCCTCCGCCATAGAAGACACCAGTCCAGAGCCCGAAGTCAGGTGGAAATTCCTGGAAATTTCCCTCTCCGTGAAAAGTCACCATGCCACCACTTTGTTCAGCGGCTTGCATACTATTACTGGTAAAAAAAGCACCAATTGCGACTAACGCAACATAAATACCAATAGTTTTCCACATTGGATTTTCCTCCCCAATTGTATTTCTATTTCGGTTTTCTTTATCGTCGTCTTTAGATTTTAGATTAGCAAAAAGTATGGGAAATACAGAATCTGAGGCTATTTAAGGCCTAAATGTTGTATCTAGCCTGATATTGCCCTTAAAGGAGAAAGTGTATGAGTGATGCAACACCTACACAGTTAATCGATAATGAGAGAGTAAAGGTAACAGAGTGGAAGTTTAAACCCGGGCAAAGTACTGGATGGCATAGGCATGGAATGGATTATGTGGTTATTCCAGTGACGACGGGAAAACTCCTTATGAAGGATGCAGATGGAGAACGAACAGCAGATCTTGTTACTGGAAAGCCTTACTTCCGTGAAGAGGGAGTCGAGCATGATGTTATTAACCCAAGTTCAACAGATGACGTTATTTTTATAGAAGTAGAAGTGAAGTAACCGAAGAAAAATTAAGGGAGTTTCAGGAAGATTGATACAGCAGGAGAGCTTACCTCCGACTGCACCATTCATTAAAGTTATTCGCCAACGAAAGGAATTGTTCTGAACGAGAATAAAGACAATCTGGATCATTCTCTCGTCAGATTCGGTGAAGTTTGATATGATCTGACGAGAGGTATAAGCGTGAGTGACAGGGCCACAACCAAAAAGGAAGTGGTGGGCACGGCTGGGCTTGAACCAGCGCCCCCCGCCATGTGAAGACGGTGCTCTTCCGCTGAGCTACGCGCCCGCCGGTCTTGATTGCCATTAAATCGGAAGGCAACTGTCTGTCAACCTTTGGGACGTGAAGAATTACTCGACGACATGCTTCTAAGGGTTGGAATCAATTCATCAAAGTGATCAATCACTGCGTCAGCACCCAAGTCATGCGGCGCTATTTCGGTATATCCAAAAGTTACTGCAATGGCGGGTATGCCCGCGGCATGCGCTGCGTGGATATCTGTGATGCTATCACCGACCATCGTCGCCGAGCCCACGCCTCCGCCTGAAAGTTCAATTGCTGCACGGATAGGTGCTGGGTCGGGTTTAGCTGTTGCCAAGCTATCTCCGCCAACAATACCTGCAAAAAAGTGTTTGAGCGCAAGTCCTTCAAGAATCGCAACACTCATTTCGTGCGATTTATTGGTGCAAACGGAGAGAGGATGCCCTATTTCCTTAAGTTTAATCAAGGCTTCCACTACTCCAGGAAAGGGCTTGGTGCGATCCATATAGCAAGCGCGATAGTGATCCAAAAAACGAGACCTCATTCCCTCGGGTAGTTCTTTTTGAGCCTGAATTCCTGCTTGAGCAAATCCTTGTTTTATCATGCTGATGGCCCCTTGCCCGACCATGCTCCGAACGGAGGTGAGGGGCAATCTTTGGCAGCCTTCTTCCTCCAACAACGCATTTAAGGCCGCAGCGAGATCGGGCGCCGTGTCGAGTAGTGTGCCATCTAGGTCAAAAATTACTGGGCCAGGGGTAGCATTCATGAGTCCGCCTTTAAAAATTTCGAGGTCTACTTGCATGTGACATTTTGGTTTCTCTCTTATACCTTAATTCTATGGAAGATAATTGGACACAGAGAGAGGCCTCATCGCCGTTTGCGGTGGTCCTTCTGGCGGCAGGTAAGGGCACACGGATGAAATCGTCCTTGCCCAAGGTGATGCATTCTTTGGGTGGGCAGCCAATGGTTAGCCATATCCTCAGAACGGTTGAGACTATGTCGCCTGACCGTATCGTGGTCGTAATTGGCCCTGAAATGGAGGATGTAGCGGCAGCAGTGGCGCCCCATGTGACAGTGGTTCAGACAGAGCAATTGGGTACTGGGCACGCAGTAATTCAAGCACGTTCTGCACTAAACGATTTTAAAGGAGATATAGTGGTGTTGTTTGCGGACACGCCGCTAATAACAGCTGATACCATCCTGGCTTTACTTTCCGCGTGTGCCAATGAAAATTCAACTAGTGTTGCAGTTCTCGGTTTTCGTTTGGAAGATCCGACCGGATATGGTCGTTTATTCTATGACGTGAACGGAGAATTGGAGAAAATTATAGAGGATCAGGATGCTACCGAAAGCGAACGTGAAATTACACTGTGTAACTCAGGAGCGATGGTTTTTAAGAGCGGCGTATTATTTGGCCTTCTTGACAACATTGGGAATGACAATGCGAAAGGTGAATATTACTTAACCGATGTCGTAGCTCATGTACGGGTAAATGGTGGTAAATGTTCGGTTTTAGAGGCAGATGTGCGAGAGTTACAGGGTATTAATAGTCGCTCCGATTTGGCTCAAGCTGAGGCGATCATGCAAACTCGGTTAAGGGAACGTGCCCTCGCTGGTGGCGTAACATTGCTGGATCCATCCACTACTTGGATGTGTGTTGATACTCGGCTTGGCCGCGACGTTGTAGTTGGGCCAAATGTATTTTTTGGTCCTGGTGTGGTTATCGGCGACGCGGTTGAAATTAGAGCTTTTTGTCATTTGGAAGGCGTATGTGTAGCGGCTGGTGCCATTATTGGACCTTTTGCACGGCTTCGGCCAGGCGCGAGAGTAGGGGAGGGTGCCCGTATAGGTAATTTTGTGGAAATCAAATCCGCTGATGTTGAGTCGGGAGCTAAGGTTAACCATCTCGCCTACATAGGGGATGCACGTGTGGGAAAGGACGCCAACATTGGCGCAGGCACGATTACTTGCAATTATGATGGATTCTCCAAGCATCACACAGATATAGGGTCGGGAGCTTTTATCGGATCAAACGCAGCGTTGGTGGCGCCTGTGTCGATCGGTGATCGCGCTATAGTGGGTGCGGGAAGTGTGGTCACCGAAGATGTCGAGGATGACGCTTTGGTTGTTGCTCGCGCAGACCAAAAATCTCTGCGTGGGGGTGCTTCAAGATGGCGCAAACGCCATTTAACGGATCAAAGTTAAGCCTGGCCGGGGAAGGTTATGTGCGGGATTATCGGCGCAGTTACTGGAGAGTGGGTGACCCCTTTGTTGCTGTCAGGGCTCCGTCGACTTGAATATAGGGGCTACGATTCTGCTGGGATTGCCACCCTAATCAATGGCGATATTAAACGAAGAAGGGCCGAGGGAAAGCTCGCAGAACTTGACGCGCTTATGAAAGATCAACCACTTGGAGGTCGAATTGGCATTGGGCATACGCGGTGGGCAACACATGGGGTTCCCAATACGGTCAATGCCCATCCGCATTCAACCTCACGCGTTGCACTCGTGCATAACGGGATTATAGAAAACTTTCTTCCACTTCGTGCAGAGCTCGAGTCAGTAGGTCACTCCTTTAAGACGGAAACCGATACCGAAGTAGTTTTGGGCCTTGTACATGAATATCTCCGCCAGGGAATGTCTCCGCAGGAGTCGACTATAGAGATGTTAAAGCGTGTGGAAGGAGCATTTGCACTTGGCATAATATTTTCCGGATATGATGATCTGTTGATCGGCGCGCGACGCGGTTGTCCGTTAGTGGTGGGCTATGGTGAGGGAGAAATGTTTTTGGCTTCCGATGCGTTGGCTTTGGCATCATTCACAGATCGAATTTGCTACCTTGAGGAAGGGGACTGGGTTGAGGTCAGCCGAGAAGGCGCTCTGATTCATGAAAACACTGGTCAATTAGTAGAGCGACGAGTACGCGTTACCTCGCTGACTGACGC
>CAJWOI010000296.1 GCA_913044255.1 uncultured Alphaproteobacteria bacterium | reverse complement strand
TTTTATTTTTTCAACATTCAGATCAATCGGCTGGCGGCCGTCAAAAATTGCTTCAACAATTTCCGGAGCTAAAAATGCTAGCGGTAGTAATCGGGTGACATCAGCAGCATTCATTTTATTTCTCGACGCAAGGGATTTTATAGAGACTCCCTCTTCTTCGGTAAGTGCTGACCACCAAGCATGAGAGCGTTGGACAACTTTGACCAGATTTGGGTCTGGTGAAGTCAATTCACTCTTCTGTCCACCGATGATGATCTTGCTTTCCACCCCGCGCCTCTTTGTATGGAAGGGGATATCGATATTATGTTCCGTGTTTTCAATTTGTAGAATGACCGTGATACTTCCGGGGGCGACCGTAATGCGATGGAAGTGAGTTTGGACGGATTGTCTTGCAATCGAGTAATTAAAGGATTCCAGTTGCTCGACAAGCTCTGAAGAAGTCTTTCTGATCCGTTCTAAATTCTCAACGCTGGAAGCTTCCATGGATTTAATCCATTGGCACTCATTACCCAAAAAGTCTTTCACCGCATGCAAAATTGTTCGTTCTAACTCTTTTGCTGGTAGACGCCAGGCACCTTCGGTGTCTTTAGGATCATGGGTGAGGCGCTTGGATATGTAATAGAGATATCGGCGTTGTCCCTTTTTGGCATGGCTCGGGCAAAGTCGGTCACCGGTTTCATCATAAATCAGCCCGGTGAATAAACAGGCTTGGTTAGAGTTTGTTTTTGACTGTCGAGAAGGAGCTTGGAGGTCGAGAAGTTGTTGAACTTCGTCCCAAGTGGCTCTGTCAATTATAGGTGAGTGTTGTCCGGAGAAGGATGTTCCTTTGTGTCGAACTTCACCGATGTAAATAGGGTTGCGCAATAAGTAGTAGAGGTGCCCTCGGGTGAAGGGTATGCCACCTGATCTATGGTTTTTCAAATGACGGACCTTGGTGACAATACCAAGCTCTTTAGTTTGGATGACGACCTCGGGAACACTTTTTAGTTTTTGATAAAGCTCGAAGACTTTGCGCACGGTGTTTGCTTCGGCAGTATTAATAGTGAGTTTTTTATCGGTGGCGTCATATCCGAGAGGTACTTGACCTCCCATCCACATCCCCTTCTTTTTGGAGGCAGAAATCTTGTCCCGAATGCGTTCCGCTGTAACTTCTCTCTCAAACTGGGCAAAGGATAGGAGAACATTGAGTGTAAGCCGCCCCATCGAATTGGCTGTATTAAACTGCTGAGTGACAGATACAAAAGACACATCGCGTTCATCGAAGGTTTCTATTATTCTAGAAAAATCCATCAGGGATCGGGTAAGACGGTCCACTTTGTAGACTACAACTAGATCAACGCTACCATCGTCGATATCTGCCAGCAGATTCTTTAGCGCTGGCCGATCCATAGTTCCGCCTGATATTCCGCCATCATCATAACGCTTGTTAATAATTACCCATCGCAGACTTTTCTGTGAATGGACAAATGCTTCACACGCCTCTCGTTGAGCATCTAGGCTGTTGAAGTCTTGCTCTAACCCTTCTTCAGTGGATTTACGAGTGTAGATTGCGCACCGGATGGATTTGCTCATAGCCCGAAGAACCTTGGCCCAGACCAGCGAGCGCCGGTAATGGTGTTGGCTATTTTTGAAAGTGTTGCGTAATTTTGACCGTTGTAAGTAAATCCATGCTCTGTGACGTCAACGGTATAAGCCTTGCCGTGCCATTCGCGGACCAATCGAGCACCCGGTTGTAAGGTCTGCGCTTTGGTTTTTGGCATCGATTTTTTACCCTTGCCTGAAGACCGCAGCATACTTTTCGTACGGGCATTTAATCCTCCTAAGACCTTTGCCTGGATATGGAAAGAAATACTGTATTCCAACAATCGTCGGCTAATACCTTTGGGGGGTGGGTGCTGATAAACTTGTTCCCATCGTTCCAGCAACTCTCCTCGGGAGAGATTTTTGATCGACGAGAGTTCCTCTGTAATAATTTCGTGATTTCTTACGTGCATAATTAAACCTCCGTTTTGGAGGTCCATCCACGCTCTGTTAGGCCTAGAAGTCCAGTCTTATTGTCCCCAAATAGAGTCCGGTTTACCCCCGAAAACGGACATGGTTAATTATGAAGTAAATTTTCCAATCTTGGGTCATCTCGTGAATACTTACGTGCCCGAAAAATTTGATTGGTTGTGCCAATCTTTGGAACTGCATTGTAGAAAGGCGAAACATATTCCCAAACGATTTGACCTGTCTGGGTAACTTCAAATAATCGACCGTGCATTCCTTCACAAATAAATGTGTTGCCGCTAGCCATGCGGTCAACGCCACTGACGCGAGGTGAATAGAAGGTGACGGCAGGTTGTCCTTTGTATTGCCACACAGTTTCTTTAGTATTCGGATCAATTTCCAAAATGCGGGAATGCTCTGGGGTCGCTTGCTCGGACCCATTGGCAAATAATAAAATATTGCCATTGTCCAGTCGCTGGCAGTCATGTTGACCGCCCCAACTTCGATCCGCTATTTCCCAATCTATTTCTTTTGTCTGACGGTTAACCAGGATCACCAAATCGATTTGCCGAAAGCTAACCAGAATATTCCCGTTCGCCTGAACATGACAGGTGTTGGCATGCGCAAATTCGTGGCGGTTACTCGTATGGCGTAGTGGATATTTTTCGTAGGGGAAGTAATCTTTCATTCGCCATTCCCAGACGACTTTTCCATCGTTGTCGACTTCCCGTATTATGTCTTCGTAAACACCACCGTCTTCGTGATCACTATCGGGTTTACCGCCTTTCACTCGCTCTGCTTCTTTGGACGGGGTCAGCTCCCACGCTAGATAGATCACGTTGCCATTCGGTGTTGGGTTGAAGTCATGGTGCTGGAAAAGATCCATATGTTCCCAGACGATGTCGCCTTGCGGGTTCAGTTCGAGTAACCGACCACCGCCAGCCGCCAGTTTTGGACCGCCGCCCTGCTTAATGGAAATCAGTAGATTACCGTTTTCAAGGAGCTGTCCATAGTTACCAAGTTTTCCTGGTAGGCGCCACTGATGCGCGATATCACCGCGTTCGCCCAAAAGATAACATTCACTCCCACCAGCGGGTGCAAATAACACATAGCCTGGTTGAGTGAGTCCCCACTCGTAACACGTAACACCATACTGTAATGGCCGCATTGAATTTTCTCCGTGCTCATTAATAAATCAAAATTTTAAACCCTAAGGCTATTATCCTTCACAATATAGTAATCAAAACAGGCATTCTCCCAACTGGTCCGATGAGTCAGCTCGTGATCCTAGGCGGACCAGTTGAACTTGTGCGCTAGGATTTAGAATAGGATTAACGTCCTACCGCGCCGCGATGGCAATCTCCTCGGTTTGATTGAAGGGCTCGAACTTCTCCAGGAAATTGACGACCGTAGCAGCCTCGCCGTCAATCGAGATATCACCTGCTGCAACCGCTTCATCGAACGTGGATTGCCCGAAGATCCATTTTAGCAGGAATGCCCGATTGAAGTTGACGGTAGCGTCACACTCATCAGGCGGTGTTTCGTAAAATTGACAGACGCCGCGGCGAATTTCTAAAGCGCAACTTTCATTGCTGTCCGTAGTCACGAAAGCGACCCGAATATTTGTCTCCGAGGATTTTTCGGTTATCAGACGCACCGTCATCACCTGCATAATGTTGGTTAGAGGAAAGCCTCGTACCTGGTCGGGCGAACCCAGTACCATGCCGCCCGCCCCGAGATCCAATTCACCGTCCAATTCCTTGGCCGAAGTTAGTCCCCAGTTGCGCCAAGTGGCATTCTTCTGCCCATATGCCCAACGGCGCAGAGCTTCGGCCTTCATAGCACGGGCCTCTTGATCTTGACGATCCATTCGCACCAGCCAAGTCAGCAGTTCCACCGCCCATTGAACATCGTCACCGTCTATCGCCTCATCTGCCAGAGCTAGAATCTTATCCCGACCGCCCATCAATTCGACATAGCGCTTGGCCTTTTCCGCCCACGGGGTAGGATCAAGGGTCACGGGATCTCCCTGGTACCAGCCTAGATAGCCGGCAAAGATGGCCGGGATGGAATGCTTATAGGAACCGTAATATTCGCCCAGCCAGGGATGATCCTTCAA
>CAJWOI010000295.1 GCA_913044255.1 uncultured Alphaproteobacteria bacterium | reverse complement strand
GTCCAAGAGCAGCACCGCCGGTTTGGCGGCAAGCACCATGCCAAACTCAAGCCGCTTGCGATCCCCGTGAGAGATATCGTCCACCACCTGATCTGCGATGTCGGCTAGCTGGATGGCTTCCAGATCCGCCATTACTGCGTTCCGCATCGTTCCTAGGCGACTGGCTCTCAGGCTCCACCAATGGTCGCTTTCCGAATTATGGGCAAATAGCATGTTGTCGTAGACTGTCATTCGGCGGAATGTACTAGAGATTTGATGGGTCCGGCCAACACCCAATTTTGCGAGCTGATGAGGATATTGTCGGTAAATCCGCCGGCCGCTGACTTCAACTACGCCCCGATCAGCAACGATTTGGCCGCTTAACACATTGATCAACGTGGTCTTACCGGCTCCGTTAGGGCCTATCACCGCTCGAATTTCACCTTGCGCCACTGTCAGGTCAACGTCATCTAGTGCGACGAACCGTCCAAACGCTTTATTCAGACCGCGTACCAA
Organism: uncultured Alphaproteobacteria bacterium; assembly: GCA_913044255.1. Taxonomy (GTDB): domain Bacteria; phylum Pseudomonadota; class Alphaproteobacteria; order UBA7887; family UBA7887. The sequence goes on along the minus strand of CAJWOI010000295.1, from coordinate 3,619 downwards.
GAGCGCTACCGTATGGGCATCGCAACTCATTGATGGCCTCTTTTCAAGGCTCTACCCACTCGCTGGATCAGGCCGGCGATACCGGATGGCGAAACGACAACGACAACGATCAAGATCACGCCAATCACAAACTGCCAATAATCGAAATAATGCGCTACTAGATTGTCTAAAATCTTATAGATGATCGCGCCGTAGATCCCAGCTCCGAAGCTGTAGAGCCCACCCAGTATCACCATGACCAATCCATCGACAGTAATCAGTATCCCCATGTAATCTGGAAAGACATTTCCGTGGAAGATTCCAAAAAGAGTGCCTGCAACGCCAGAAAAGAAGGCCGATATGGTGAATGCCATTAATTGTATGCGCTTTCTGCCGCGACCCAGCGCGCTGGCTCGTTCAGCATTCTGGCCAACCGCACGAATTGTCAGACCTAAAGGTGAATGCACCACCCGCCAGAGCGCCAGGATTGACCCGGTGACAACCAGTAACACAACTAGGGCAAAATGATCAGGTTCCAAGCCAAGCATAGCTGGCACGTGTCCCGAGATGCCCGAATCTCCTCCAGTGACATCAAACCACTGAAAGGCAATTGCAAAAGTAACCTCCGCGCAGGCGAGCGTAAGCATGGCCGCGTATATCCTAGTGAGCTGAACTGCTAGCGCGCCGTAGAGCATACCGAATATAGCGCTAACGATCGGCCCGGCTGTGATGCCAACAGGGATTGACCAGCCAAAATGAGTGATGGTGAGCGCAAGTCCGTAGGCCCCTAGTCCGAAATAGACCGCATGGCCAAACGACACCATACCACTATAGCTAAGCAAAAGATTTAGAGCGCTGGCATATAGGGCAAAAATCATCACCTCGGTTATGGCGAAGATTACTAGCGGAGGTGATAACAAAAGGATGGCCGCGACGATTACCACTATGCTCAACGTCAGCCACCAATTTATGGCGTAGGGGTCTGGGACGAAGCTGGTCCTGTCTATCACCTCATTATTAATTTTTTTCTGCTTCGTCATGGCTAATCTGAACTTCGGCGTAGCGAGCGGATAAGTAGGACCACCGCCATCAACAGAAATATAATCACCATAGACAAACGAGGCGCATAGAGCAGGCCAATAGCCTTTAAAATGCCAACAGCAAGCGCAGCAAACAGCGCGCCGTAGAAATTTCCTAGCCCACCAATGACTACTACTATAAAGGCCAGAACAATCACTCGGGTGTCCAACAGGTAATTTATGCTCTCAAAGGCAGCGGCAAACCCACCAGCAATCCCAGCTAAAAAGCAGCCAGCCATGAATACTAATGAGAACACATGTGCCTGATTTGTCCCCAACATTGCGACCATGCCCCGATCGTCAGTAGCAGCCCGCAGAATTATCCCGGCTCTTGTGAATTTCAGGGTGAACCAGGCAACCGTCAAAACAACTACGCCTATCGCTACCATAACAAGTTGGTATGTAGGTAGGTACGTATCACCGATCACTAGTGCGCCCGCTAACGCCTCTGGAAGCTGCACTGTTACATCATCCAAACCCCAGATGAACTTAGTGACATCACGGATAATCAGAACAACTGCAAGTGTAAGCACAAGTTGCATAAGTTCGTCCGCTCGGTAGATCCTGCGCAAGAGAAAGAATTCGAACATCAGACCTAGCAGGGCCACTAACACTCCACAGATGCCAATCGACAGAAAGAAGCCGGTGATCGTACCTTGAGCAAGAAATGGATATATTTGATAAGTTAGGAACGCACCCACCATGTAAAATGAACCATGTGCAAAATTGACGATCCGCGATATGCCAAAAATTAGTGTCAGACCCGAGGCAATCAGGAACAGAAAAACTCCTTCCATCATTCCTTGAAGAATTTGCACGAGTAACATTGGGTGGCTTCCGTCAACAGGTTACGAATGACAGCAAATATCGAATTAGCAACAAACACGATAGCCCCGCCAAGCCGGATAATAGTTGGCTCAGCGGGGTGCGGATAACCAAGCTACTTTGATGCCGCCTTACGCAATGCTGTCACAGTTCCCTCCGACGGCAGGGTCAAATCACCGGGAACAACTTTGAGGTTGACCATTGTCGGGAATGGATAGTTGGTGCCTGCCTTAACCACACCAAGATAACTTGGGGCGTTGAAGGTATTATCTATCATGCGCATTTTCAGCGGTCCACGAACTGTGTCGAAGCTCATCGAGCCCAAGGCTTCCCGGAATTTTGTGGGATCAGTACCTCCAGCCTTGGCGAGGCCTTCGGCAATGATGTACATGGCGTCATAGGCCAACATGCCCCAGTCATTCGGATACTCGCCCTTGTTGGCGGCGCGGTATTTCTTAACAAAGGCCTTAGCTCGCGGCAGATCCATCGCATAAAACGGGCCTCGCGCCCAGCCATGTACGCCATCAGGTATCTCCTTGCCGAGCGACATGAAAGTCTCGGTACTAAGAAAAGTTAGTACTTTGGTCCTCTTTAACAGGCCATATGACTTACCCTGCTTTATCAACGAGTTGGTGCCGCTACCAAACAAAACTGCCATTATCAAGTCTGGCTTCTCGGCTAGGGCGGCCGTGATGTACGAGGTGAGGTTGGTCTCGCCAAACTTAGGCCAAAGCTGTTTGGCAATCTTTACCTCTGGCTTCAGTTTCAGCAATTCCTCGGTGAACACTTTGACAGTGGTACGCCCCCATTCATAATCGAGACCCATGGTTACAATGTTCTTCCAGCCGTTGGCAGCAGCGTATTCCGCAAGCGCCTTGCCTTCCATTAGCGTATGTGGCTGGGTCTGGAAGACGAACGGATGACCAAAATCAATGGTCGCCTTGTGAGTGCCGCTGATGGAGCTGACGAGAGGCACACCATGTTGCTTCGCTACCGGATTTATGGCCATAAAAACTGAGCTTGAGCAAACACCGGTCAGAATATGTACCTTTTCCGTTAGGATTAGGTCTCGGGCCTGCTTCGCTCCCTCGTCGGGCTTGGTCTTGGAATCGCGCCAGATTACCTCAATCGGGCGGCCAGATGCGCCACCTGTATCATTGATTTCCTTCAAAGCGATTTTCATCGCCTTCCTCGCCGAGTGGGTGAGGCCACCGCAAGGGCCTGAAATGCCGCCTACATATCCGATTTTGATCGGTGCGGCCGCCCCTGCTGTCATCGCTGACAGGCCCATGGCCACCAAACCTGCGATAGCCGGCATCAACCGTCGAAACAAAAAAGTATTTGCAGTCATGTTACTTGCCTCCTATTTGATTGAGTGTCACTTCACGCATCAAGTATTAGCGTTACGATCATCAATGATTCGCCCTTGTTACACGGGCATGTTTGAATGCTAGCGCACAGCAGTTCTCAAGTCCAACCCAACTTGAACAGTGCTTTGGGCGAAGTGCAATACCTTCAATGCCTACCTGGAGGCGCAAACGGCAGGGTGATGTCCTGCGCGGCCATCGCGAGACGATCGGCGAGCGCGTCCAGCATGACCTCGAGGCATTCATGCCCTTGCCACCGGCGGCGTTTGATGCCTGCGACAAGCTGGGCACGCGGGCCAATTCGTTGTCCCTGATGCGCTATCGGACGAACGATTACTCGGTTCCCGTCGCCTACGGCCACCAGGAGGT
>CAJWOI010000294.1 GCA_913044255.1 uncultured Alphaproteobacteria bacterium | reverse complement strand
AGGCACTCAATTTCAGCCGTATTTGCCTTGGCACTTGGAACTTGATTTCGTAGGCGCTGATGAAAACGACACCGAATTGATATCGATTGATTACCAAATTCCTTCAAAGTATGTGGTTGGAGCAGATTTTGACCTGGAAGAAGCGGGTCTTCAGCCCATTACATATGTTCTTGGTGGATTGGTGCGCGCAAGCAAACTGACGGACTGGCAGCGTACCTGGGTTGAACAGGCTTTTAATATTTTTGTTTTGGTAATGCTTTTGGCTGTGGTTAGTGCTGTGCTGGTATTTGAGCATGTGATCGTGACACGACGGAGATTGCATCGTTGGCTGCGGTTTTCGATTCTTGCAGTGGTGCTTGTTTGGCTTGGCTGGATTGCAGGTGCGCAGCTCTCCATTGTTAATGTCTTCGCCTATGCCCAGGCGATAGCGGGAAGGTTGGAGTGGAGTACGTTATTGTTTGAACCTTTGATCGTGATCCTGACGGCATATACTGTTGTGTCTTTAATTTTGCTTGGTCGCGGTGTCTTTTGTGGTTGGCTCTGTCCGTTTGGAGCATTTCAGGAGCTACTCAATCAATTGGCCCGGTTTGCGCGTGTGCCACAACTGACCCCAAGCTTTATGCTCAATGAAGGTTTGTGGGCGATCAAATATTTGATTGTAATCGCACTTGCTGCGGTGTCGGTCCTGTGGTCGATGGAACTAGGTTTATTGGGTTCAGAGGTTGAACCGTTCAAGACTGCGATTACGCTCAAGTTTGATCGTGTAGGGCCATATGCGGTATACGCCATTCTGTTGTTGGTTGCTGGGCTTTTCATGGAACGGTTCTTCTGCCGTTTTTTATGCCCGTTGGGTGGTGCGCTTGCCATCCTGGGGCGCTTCCGATTGTTTCAATGGTTGAAGCGGCGACCAGAATGCGGTTCTCCCTGCCATATTTGTGAGGTGTCTTGTCCGGTGCAGGCAATCGAGCCCAGAGGAAAGATCAACATGAACGAATGTTTCCAATGTCTCGATTGTCAGGTTGATTACTACGACGACCGGCGATGCCCGCCATTGGTCTCCCGTCGCAGGAGGAAAGAAAGAGTGACAGCGGTATCCCCCCAGCATGTGCTCGTTACGTGAGGGAGAACCGATTTGTACATAACGATGGGTGGGGATATTTAATGAAATGAGATGCAGATGGATCGACACGTGGTTTCGAACATGTGTCCAAGCAACAACGGGATTTTTAATCCTTACCGTATTTTGGTTTGCAGCCGGCATGGCGTCGACTCCCGCTCGAGCAGATACGGTTGTATCACTTACCGATCAATTAAATCCTGATCTCCTGGCTGAGTTATTCCCTGGCGCAGAACATGTCGGTCCCGTGAATGGGCGGCCTGCGGCAGCGCCTGTATTCATGGAGGGGGAATTAGACGGCTTCCTGACCACCGTTGGATACGTTTTTTCTGTTGGGGAAATTTTGCAACCGACTGGATATACGGGTCAACCTTTCGAGGTCATTGTTGGGATAAATCTTGAAGGCTTTATTTCTGGTGTTGTGCTTGCTGGGCATAACGAGCCAGTTTTTCGCAATACCGAATCAAAAATTTCGCTTAAGGAATCCGTTTCTGGGTTGCAGGGGGTCGACGTACTAGCGGTTCCCTTTGAGGTTCCGGAGCGTTACGCGCAACTTGGAGGTGCCAGCGCGTTGGTGCTTCTTGACAGCATTTATCGGGCGAGTCGGGAAGTCGCGGTATCACGTGAGCTACGGGGTCCCGGAGAACGTGAGGGTCGACAGCTGGACACCGATCAATATCAGAGAATGGATTGGGCGGAGCTGAGACGGATCGGGGCTGTGCGGCGTCTTTTTTTGACGCATGAAAATCTGGCAAGTGTCCTTGGAGAAGCACAAACGAATTCCCTAACCACTGCAAGTGAAGGAAATGAGGCGGTTGTAGATTTATACGTAGCCCTGGTAACGCCCGCGCTTATTGGACGCAATTTGCTCGGTAACGATACTTATGTCGATAAGGCGCAAGTGCGAATAGGAGATGGGGACACTGTGTTGTTGGCACTTGGTGATCAGGCAGTGTCAAGTGACTACGGAAAAATTATAAACGAAGATGCATCTGTGCCGATGTCGCGAGTGCAATTTCGTCAGAACGGATTGGTGTTCCCATTGGATGGGCTTCCAATTCATGAAATAGAAACGATCAATGCTGAAAATTCTCCGGTTTTGCGGCGGATTCTGTTGCTGCAGATTCCCAACGAATTGGGGTTTGATGCGACTCGGCCGTGGACGTTGGAGCTTGGCATTGGTTCCGGTGATACGGAGACGGTCTTTGGTTTAACGTATGTTCTGCCGTCGCTACTTGTGATCGAGCCATTGCCTCATCTGGTTGCGATTGCGGACAACCGTCAGCAGCATGTTCCTCCATTTTGGGTTTCCGTGTGGCTGGACCAAAAGGTCGGCATTGTGATCGTTGCGGCTTCATTATTGGTGCTTCTGGTGATGCTCACACTGCAAGGAAAATTGGCCCGGCTGCCGAAAACAATATTTTGGTTTCGCACTGGATTTCTTGTGTTCACTCTTGTTTGGGTTGGCTGGTATGCTGGCGCCCAACTCTCAGTTATGCACCTTTTATCAATTATCCGAGCACCATTCGAAAACTGGTCCCTTGGTTCCCTTTTGTTGGATCCCATTACAGTAATTGTGATGGCTTTTTCCGTAATCGGTTTAATCATGTTGGGGCGCGGTGTTTTTTGCGGTTGGTTATGTCCATTTGGGGCCTTGCAGGAACTTCTTAACAGGGCCGTCAGGCGCTTAGGACTTCGGCAAATACATGTTCCGGAGCCGATCAACGAACGTCTTTGGTCGTTGAAATACGTGATTCTAGTAGTATTGATTGGAATTTCGTTTTTTGATGCGCCACATTTGGCAAGTGCAGTTGAAATTGAGCCGTTCAATACCGTTATTTTGTACGGTTTTGTCCGTTCTTGGCCCTATACACTCTTTGCGATTGCAGTGCTTGGTGCGGGACTTTTTGTAGAGCGAGTTTTTTGCCGATATATGTGCCCGTTGGGCGCTGGGTTTTCCATTCTGGGCCACTGGCGAATGCTTGAATGGTTTAGGAGACGGCCGGAGTGTGGTAGCAATTGCCATATTTGTAGCGATTTATGCTCAGTGCAGGCAATTGGTGCGGATGGGAATATAAACATGAACGAATGCTATCATTGTTTGTCATGTCAGGTGGCGTTCTATGATGATAAAACTTGCCCACCACTGATGGCACGACGTGACCGACGAGATCGTCTCTTAGAAACAAAAACTGCGTGACAAAATTTTTATTTTGGCTGACACCTACCTACAAAAGTTAAATCAATCCATATTTCCAAGTGGGATGTGATGTGATTTCGAGTGTTGGTACCTTTTGGGAAAAATACGATGTCAAACAACCAGATCCAGTCTAAATCAACCCAGGATATATTTGGTGACCCAGTCGCTGGCGGAGGCTTGCTAAATCGACGCGTGTTTCTGGCTGGTGGGGCTTTGCTTGCTTCCGCTTCTGCCGCGCGGGATGCAAGGGCGGATTCGAATTCGGTCGGTGACGATTCTCCCGCTTCTATGACGACACCTGGGAAGGTTTTTCAAGGCTACGGCGTGCCTGCCGTTCCTGAAAAACCTATCCAGCGGACCGTGTTGCAACCATACGGAGATCTGGCACCAGGGGCCGGTGTGGCGATGACCCCTCTAGAATCCTTGGAGGGGACCATTACCCCAAATGGGCTACACTTTGAGCGTAGCCACAATGGGCGGCCAACCATAGATCCAGATGCACACAAGTTCCTTATACATGGTTTGGTGAAGCGACCGCTAAAATTCACCATAGAGTCTCTACTGCGTTACCCAATGATGACACGAACATGTTTTATTGAGTGTGCGGGGAATAGCTTTTTCAATAGCAATTTGTTCCCAGAACCTATGCAGGTTCCAGTTGGCATGATCCACGGACTGGTCTCAGGAGCTGAATGGACCGGCGTGCCGTTGAATTTTTTATTGGATGAGGCGGGACTGGATCCAAAAGGCAAATGGATTCTGGCGGAGGGCGCTGACGCTGCTGGAATGAGTCGGAGCGTGCCGATAGAAAAAG
>CAJWOI010000293.1 GCA_913044255.1 uncultured Alphaproteobacteria bacterium | reverse complement strand
AGCATTTGACCACCAACACCATCGATAATAGCTCGAAATTTTCCGTATTTGTCTAAGTCTATACCATCCGCTGAAATGACTACTTCGCTAATACCAAGGTCACGCACGAGTTGGGCGAAATACGGTCGGCGCAGTTGCGCAACCACTTGCGCTCCCATCAAGTTTGCAATTTGGCAGGCGAAAAATCCAACTCCACCACTCGCCCCGGTCGCTAAAATTTTACTGCCAAGTAAACGTTCACAACGTTGAAGCAGGTAGAGCGCCGTCAAACCTGCAACAGGTAGAGTTGCTGCGTCTACATCCGCCACAGCATCCGGGATACCGGTAAAATCCGTAGTGGGAACAGCTGCGAGCTCAGCCCACCCATGCATGCGCCGAGAAAAACCAACCACCCTCTTGCCTTCAGTGGGTCCGCTCCCATCACGAGTGTCTTTTTGAACGGCACCCACCAAATCCCAACCTATCTAGGCTCCATCTTGTGCTGATTGAGCGCGACGGAATTCGCCGCGGTTGAGAGAGAACCCAGCAACGGCAATTAAAGAATCGTTTGAATCGGCGACTGGGTCCGCGACGTCGCAAAACTCCAAACAGCCGGGTTGACCAGCATTTGAGACAGCTGCATTCATGATGTAATTCATTCTTGGTCTGCCACGACACTGTACACCACGCCATGCGTCTACTTGTTCGGAGTATGCAGTCCGGTAAACACTTTGTTTTCAACGTTCTCATCGTTTGCGCCACTGAACGAGGTCAAGACCACGCTCGATGGAGTACTTTCAAAAACAATACTTGCTAAAAATCCCGCCACCCCCCGAACAACTTCATCGAGATGAATACCTTCCTCCTCCAATTGCTGATTGAGTTCGAACATTCGTCTGTAGACCTGCTGCTCCACTTCCGCTGTCGATTTCGTCATTCCTCGATCCTTTTTTTGCTATCAGTGCAAACAGAACGCACAATTCCACGTTCCTTAGAGTCGGAGAAATTGTAATTTTACGTTTTAACAAGAACAATTTCCCGCTGCATGGCCAATAAACGAGGGAATGCGTTTGTTATGATTTTGTCAATTTTGTGAATCCGTTCGAGAACTGAATTTCGCATAGGTATATGTCTCGTTTTCGCAATCACTCCTCCAGAATTAGTAAACGTCAAACACTCATCATAGCTATGATGAATAATATCGTAGTATTTCCCAAATAATGTCTGAAATTTTTTCACGTCATCAAAAAGCAAATTTGGTATAGCAATATTTGCGGACCACAAATCGTCCGCATCAGTGCATGGACTATTTATGTCAAAAACATTAGCTGTGAAATCAAACCCCTCATGTCGCATTAGAAGGACCGAAAGTTTGGTCACTAGAGAACAGTTGATGTCCTGTATAATTAGTCTCCCTCTTTTTTTAAATATTCAGTGCATTTCTTCAAGAAACAGAACAGGATATGGAACGTGGTGGATCATATTAGAATTCACGACAAAGTCATATGTGTCGCTATCAAACCCTGTATTCAATTCGTCTACATTTTAATAATCTAGGAACTCATAGTCCGAAAAATCGCATATTTTAAAATTTTTTGCGTTTATGAATTGTTTTGAGAAACCAGCTCCGCATCCCACTTCTAAGCCAACATCTGTGCTAACAATAAACTCATTCATCCAAGCGAAACGGTTTTGGACCAAAGCATATAAATTCCTATTTATACCCGACTCAAAATATTCAATGGCATGCGGAATATTTCCTTCGTGTTCCATGCGATTTTGGCCGTGCAAAAATTTTATTTTCTTAAAAATAGGCATTGTTGACATTCAAAAGGTTGGGGTTGAGTTCGCCTAGAGTTTACTTAAACTAACCACTCGTTGAATTTCGGAGACCGTTTTTCCTTAAACGACGCAACACCTTCCTCCGCATCAGGATGATGATCCGTTACAGCAGTCTTGCCAGCAATATCGTCAAGAGCCTGAGGCCAGTTCATTTCGGCGGCATTATACACCGTTCTCTTTAAAAGCCGCATGGCGACCTGTGGACCCATTGCCATGTCTCTAGCAAATGCTTCGGCCGCTGCAAACAGTTCCTCACCGGAGACTACCTCATGCACTAATCCTAGATTTTTCGCTTCCTCGGCAGAAACTATCTTTTTTCGCATCAAAAAATCTAGAGTCTGAGCCAAGCCAATATGCTGCAGCAATAAATAGTGACCACCCTCGTCTGGCAACAGCGCAAATCGCAACGTTCCGCTTCCAAGTCTCGCTTCAGTTGCGGCGATTCGAAAATCGCAGGAAAGAGCCAAAGAAAATCCGGTTTGGATGGCAACACCATTAACCGCGGCGATAGTAATTTTATCTAACTCGCGAATTCGCGTATTGAGTGCTTGGGAAATGGCACGCAGTCCAGCATATGTTCCAATTCCATGTTCATGGCCTGGTGGAATAAGAGGGGTCTGGCCATCGTCGTTTTCCCGCATCGCAGTGGCATAACCCTTTAGATCGTCTCCGGCACAAAAAGAGTCTCCCGAGCCAATAAAAACAATAACCCGCACGGCATCTGTCATCTGCGCTTGCGTCAGTGTCTCAATTAGCTCGCGCTTCATAACCGAGGTCATGCCGTTCTTTCGGTCGGGTCGGTTGAAACGTACCCAAAGTATTCCGGGCTCAGACAGAGAAGTCTCGTAGCCCTTATATTTCCCAATTTTCATTGTCGGTTCTCCGTTATTTCTTCACTTGCTCTGATGGAACATAAAATACTTGTCCGTACAAACGAGTTTGATAAAACTGTGCTTTATGGCGCGCTATAATACAGTTATTTGTTCCCTGGAAAGCCCTGACGGCAGAGAATGTACTGATATCTTTCGACGACCCGATGCGACTTTCGGTTTCGAAAAGTTTCGTCTTGATGCCGAGGATTGCCGTGGCTGGTTTCCGATTGGATATTATTCTGGTATCGTGTTCAATACTGCATTGGCAGCCATGACAGAGGCCCAAAGACAAATCCCGTGGCTAAACAGTATCGAGAGCCTCAGTCATTGCAGCCTGGATACCACCCCAACAGAATCTCATGCGGGCGAGCGATCCTAACCCTTCTCAAACTGTTCATTCGCGGCTATTTTTATCGGCTAGTGACGGGGAGCATAGACGATGCCAAAAGTTTTGAGCGAATCAGAGATCAAACAATACATAGAAGAAGGTTATTTCTATCCTGTTGAAATTATGCCGATTGACGATATGAGTGTTCTGCGGAGGCAACTTGAGGTCTTTGAGGGCAAACAAGGTCATCCAATAGAGGGCCAGCAACGAGCCAAGGTGCACCTGCTATTTAAGTGGATTGATGACCTGATGCGCCATCCAATTCTTGTTGACGCTGTGGAAGACCTGATCGGTCCAGACATTCTATGTTGGAATACTGCCTTCTGGATTAAAGAAGCACAAACTCCTAGTTATGTTGGCTGGCATCAAGATTTACAATACTGGGGCCTCGACAATGATGAACTGGTGAGTGTCTGGATCGCATTGTCTCCGGCAACGGCAGAGAGTGGATGTATGAGTGTGATGCCAAGGAGCCATAAAAAACTGTTTGCGCATACTGAGACTTATCACGAAGACAACATGCTGACACGCGGTCAAGAGATTGAAATTAATAATGCAACGACTATAGCAATGCCGCTTCAACCTGGACAGGCTTCTTTCCATAACGTCAAGTCCGCACATGGGTCAGGACCAAACAACTCCAAGGATCGGCGCATTGGCCTCTCCATGCATTACATGCCGACACACACCAGACAGTTGTTTTCAAAGTGGGATAGTGCCGCCCTTGTACGGGGTGAGGACACCCACAATCACTTTGTTCATACACCTATCCCAGTTCGTGATTTTGACCCAGAAGCTGTGGCATTTCACCAGCGCGCCAGCGATACTCTACGAGAGATCGTGTACAAAGACGCCCAACAAACGAACAAACCAACACTATAAATGATGAGCCGGACACGGAAGAGATAAATTTCGAGGATCCTGATAACATGAAAGAATCCGTATCATCATGGCAGCCTGGCGACCCGGTGCCGCGGCCTACCCGCAGCCAGAAACAAGCACTTAGCGATCTTCATGAATTTGGATACACGATTATAGAAGAGGCGCTATACGCAGATCG
>CAJWOI010000292.1 GCA_913044255.1 uncultured Alphaproteobacteria bacterium | reverse complement strand
TTTTTCCCTAGCAGATCATACGACCAACATAAATACCTTTAAGGTATTTCTTGTGGCGCAATCTGCCGAACAAATAGAAGGAAGGAACGGTTTTACCGTTGTGCCCCAATACACATTTGATACTTGCCCAGAGCTCGATATCCTGATAATCCCGGGTGGGCCTGGCACGCGCGTTGAAGAAAAAATATCAAAAGTATTGGATTGGGTTCGAACTAAAGCGGAGTCCGCGGAGCTCGTACTATCTGTCTGCACCGGAGCACGTATACTCGCTAATTCCGGCCTACTAGATGGACTTGGTGCAACAACTCATTGGAACTCTCTAAACGAGCTCCGTGAACTGGCACCTACCACAATTATTTATGACGACCGCCGGTTCGTTGACAACGGCAAGATAGTAACATCGGCCGGTGTCTCAGCAGGAATTGACATGTCGTTACACATCGTACGGCGCCTGTGCGGTGATCAAACCGCTGCGGACGTAGCACATATGATGGAGTATCAGACTCAGGAGGTTCCCGCTTCATGAGCTTGTCCACAACCAAACATATCATTGCAAATAGCACTCTGCACTGCGTCTACGCGCAACCCAGAGCTATCTATCGGCCCGAAAAGCCGTAAAACGGGTCCCACCCAACTTACCTTCTTCGATCACGCCGACAAATATCTCGTAAGCGTCCATGAACTCTCGGTAACGAGCCACACCAAACAAACGTTCAGTTTCCTCACTTTTCTCCAGGTACATTTCAAGCCTTTTCCGCAAAATTTCTCCCCACCAATCAGATAGATTCTCAACCTCCACATCTGTAAATTCAGCAGCGCGTAAATAGTCCAAGTATTCGCTCTCCTGATGAATTGCTGCCGCCGCCATGCCTTCTCCTAAAAGCGCACGCTCGGGATCAGACAGACGAGGCGAAGCAATCCAGTCGGTAAATACGAAACATCCCCCGGTGATCAGCACTCGATGGCAATTTGAGAACAGCGCTACTTTATTTCCAACATGCAAAAACGCTTCCTGACTAACAATGCGAGTAAAGCTTTCATTTAAAAAAGGCATACGGGTTGCATTACCACATACGAAAGACACCTTATTTTGGAGACCAACACGCCGAGTTAAACGTCGCGAAGTCAGCGCACGCGAACGGTTGATATCTAGGCCCGTTACCGAGCACCCATGACGATGTGCCAAATAACGAGCAGGCCCCCCCAGCCCCGAACACACGTCAAGCACCCGATCTCCAGCACCGATGGATGCGCACCGGACAAGAGCATCAACTGCGTCAAGTCCTCCATAATGATCTTGATCGTAGGGAAACAAATCTTCGGGCACCAAATGCTCTAAATTTTTCCCCTCACGCAATAACGACTCGTGTACAGCGTGTTCATTGATAGGATGTTGATCGTAGTATGTTAAAATATCGACCATCAGTCTCGTCGCGACAGCGCCGCCTCCACGTCTTTACTCATATCCCTAGGAACCGTCGCAGTGATTGCAATCTCCAACACATTTGCTCTCTGGGGAAGGGATACTGCCATCATTACGGCAGCCGAAATATCTTCTGGCTGCATCATCAAATTACGAGCTTCTTCGTCAGGTGGTAATGCCCGATTTTCCAGGATTGGCGTATCTACCTCCCCCGGCAAGATGGTCGTGCAACGAATTCCATGTTGACGCACCTCAGCTGCTAAAACATCCATGTAAGCACGTGATGCAGATTTCGCTGAGCTATACACTGCGCCAGCCATTACCCCAGGGCGAATAGCCGCCATAGAAGAAATCATTACCACGTGACCACTTCTTTTCTTGATCATCGGTGCAAGCAAGGCTCGAGTGAGCATGGCAGGTCCCAATGTATTGATATCCATCACACTGCGCCATTCTTCTGCACCAATGTGACGGGTACTCCGAACTTTGGAGCTAAATCCCGCGTTGTTTACCAGAATGTCGACACCACCACTAGTTTCGAGCAAGTTCTCCGCCAACCTCTCGATTGCGTCCGAATCAGTCAGATCGCAAACCATCGCATCTGCATGGCCACCAGCTGCCACTATCGTTTGGACTGTTTTGTGTAACGGTTCAGGGCGACGTCCACAGATCGTTACTATCACACCAGACGCAGCTAGATCCAAAGCCACAGCGCGCCCGATCCCGCTGCCGCCGCCAGTTACAAGGGCGTTACGCCCGCTTAGTAGCGTCATTGGTTACTCCCATAATCCTACCACCCAACTGTAGACATATTACAACGACAAGTGCAGCATACCTGCCATTGTCCAAAATGATTCCAACTTGGAGGCGCAAGTGTCGGACTTCCACGTAAGCGTTGGGGAACAAGTCACGTTCTCCAAGACCGTCGGTGAAAGCGACATCTACATGTTCGCAGGTATCACCGGGGATTTCTCAGGTAACCATGTTGATGAACAATACATGACAAAATCTGCATTTGGGCACCGAATTGCTCATGGAGCCCTTTTGGTCGGATTTATGTCCACAACCTCAACGATGATGATTGCCCGTTGTGTGGAGCGGGGCATCGATGAAACGCCAGTGTCTTTAGGCTACGACGGCATCCGATTCATAAAGCCAGTATACATAAATGATACTGTGACCGTTACGTATACCATCTCTGAAATCGACACGGCACGGCGACGTTCTCTATCTAACGTTGAGGTAATCAACCAAGCCGGAGAAACCGTGGCCATAGGGCAACACATTCTGAAATGGGTTCGAGATTCCTAATTTCAAAACATGCATAAAAATCCAACAATAAATAACCAGGGTATCAAATGTTGTGAGGAGACCTACACCCTTGAACTTCCAAACCAAACCAGCCCCGGGGTGCGGGGCCGTTAGTCAATCTAGGGAAAGTCCTAAGGAAACCACTTGTTGCACATAACCCTTCGACGCTAAGCTACCAACATGATGTTCCGCGTTTGTAGTGTCGTCCGACTAAACCATTGAAAGGACTGGGTACTGTACATTTTTTTAAAAGGGTAAACAGCATGGCGTATCTTGTAACTCGACTGGCGGAAAGGGGATGCATCACGATCACAGAAAATTCCGGCATCCAGGAATTGGTCGCACTTTTAGCGGCGCACAATGTTGGCGCCGTTGTTGTCGTAAATGATGGCGACAAGCCAACCGGAATTGTATCGGAACGCGACTTAGTGCGGTGTCTAGATAAATCGGATTCATCTCTTTCAAATGTAGTGGTTGCAGAAATTATGAGTCGCGACTTCATAAGCTGTAGCTTATCGACAAAATCATCTGAATTAATGGAAATAATGACGAAGAATAAAATTCGTCACATTCCTATATTGGACAAAGATCGTCTATTGGGAATGGTATCTATCGGGGATGTAGTGAGCCGGCTAATTGATATTTATGCCAAAGAAAATGAACAGCTGAGGCAGTATATCAACTCATAAAATCAACTCGTTCGAACCCGAGCAGTCTTCCGGGACCAAAAATACCGTGAAGAAAGGCCCCGTTCAAACGGCGCCTTTCTGTACACACATGCCTCATTTGAGGAAACTAATACGTACACCGCGTCACATACGCAGATTTTCCTATAGCGAGCGTTTCGATTACGGCTTTTGCCACTCACAGGAGTGTCCCTGCACAATAGCCTGACCGCCTTCCAAAAAATCCACGGTGTAGGGGCAATGGGCGGTCACGCCAGAGTACTTGCCAGTCCCACCGGTAAATTCGGCGCGTCCTTCGCCGCCGCCACCTACATCTGAAGTCCCTGTGTTCCTTCGGAGGACCATGAAAAGCTTGTCGCCCGCAGGATCAACCGCCAGCATAGGAGCCTCAAGATTCATGGCGTCACTTGATCTGTTGACACTAGCAACAACTGTAAGATTCACACTCGATCCCGCTTCAAACGTTCCGCCGCTACTCTTAACGATGGTCATGGTTCCACTGCCCAAAATACCCACCACCGTATGATCAAGCTGCTCGACAGCTGTCTGATGGATTACAGAAATACTCTGGATAAAATCGAACTTCCCAGAGTCGCCAGCCGTCGCCGATTGACCAGCGAGCAAAACTCCGGACGAAACGATTAAAACACTAAGTTGAACTTTCAACGACATGTATCCCCCCTTTTCTTTGCACAGACCTCCCAATAGGCCAGCCAATGATGATAAC
>CAJWOI010000291.1 GCA_913044255.1 uncultured Alphaproteobacteria bacterium | reverse complement strand
CCCCAAAAACCGGCAATGATGTTAACGAAGCTGTCATACCGGGTAAATGTGCAGCTCCACCAGCTCCGGCAATGATGACCTTTAGACCTCTAGATTCTGCAGTCTCCGCATAGTCGTACAAACGTTTAGGTGTGCGGTGCGCGGAGACTATCAGCGTCTCATGGGCAATGTTTAGTTGCTGCAACGTTTCGGCCGCATGGCGCATGGTTTCCCAGTCGGACTGACTACCCATGATGACGCCAACCAGCGATGTCTCGTCATCCATTGGAAGTTTCTCCTTATACGATGGGGAAACAAGTGATTATGATGTTTGGATCAATACCACGCAAGAGCATCGCATTTTTTCAGCCGTTCTACGCAACTGAAACCAAAACACCAAAATACCTGTCTCAAAATGAAGTATACTCACTGCAAGCGTATCAGAGAATGGCAGAGATAAATCCCAAAAGAGAGCTAAATCTGAAGTATTCCCAAACGTCCTTTTGGGTTTACTCCGTCAACTACTACGGCCGCGACGGAGCTTCTGATTCCTTGTTGTCGCTTCAAAACCGGCATGATTTAGACATCAACCTAATTTTGCTCGCTCTCTGGACAGGCGCGGAAATGGGCATACTTCTGAAAAAAGAGCATTTCGCCATACTCGATGCCAAAGCATACGAATGGCGGAATAATATCATCAAACCTCTACGGTCTTCCCGCCAGGCGATTAAATCATTTACGTCCATGAACATTGGATTGGCTGATGATATCTACCAAAAAATAAAATCTGCGGAACTGGACGCTGAACACGTAGCACAAACTTTTCTGGCCGGTTCACTGTCAAGTCTTCCGGAAACAACGACTACAAGTGATTATTGCCACGCTGCAACTTCAAATCTTGCTTCCTATTTCGCTTACGCAGGCGTCGACACAAACCAGAAAGTTAGACAGGCCGCAGAATTTTTAGTTAGATCTGCTGAAATTAAATAATATGCGGTTTAAGACCTAACCGTACGCCTGCTCCCCACAACAGTTTCTTTCCCTACATCTTCTCCCCAACGCCTAACAGTGCCGCAGTCCAAATCAAAATTGTCGAGAACCCGCCCAAGAGTATGGTCTATCATGTCATCAATGCTCTTTGGACGTGCGTAAAAGGCGGGAACCGGTGGCGCTATGATCGCACCCAACTCCGACAGAGTGGATAAATTACGCAGGTGAATGAAGTGTAGCGGCGTTTCCCGCACCATCAATACCAATTTATGCTGCTCCTTAAGCACAACATCTGCAGCACGAGTGAGTAAATTTCCCGTAACCCCGGTAGCCAGTTCAGCAACAGTGCGCACAGAACACGGCGCTATAATCATTCCTACTGTCCGAAATGAACCGCTTGCGGGTGCGGCGGCAATATCGTCAATCGCATACCAAGAATCAGCAAGACCTTTAACATCAGCTATCTTCCAGTCCGTTTCGTATGCGACCGTCAGTTCCGCTGACTTACTCATAATCAAGTGCGTAGATACTTGGAGTGTACGCAACATTTCAAGCAGTCGAATTGCATAAATTGCACCTGAGGCACCACTCATACCAATGATAATACGTGATGTCATAAGTTCAGGACGTCGCAATTCGAGCAATCGTGTCACTTGTGCTATAACCAGGTTCAACACGAGCTAGCACTACCTCGCCACCATACTCCTGCACCAAATCCGCTCCAACAACCTCGTCTCTTCGGTAATCCCCGCCTTTAATGAGGAGGTCGGGACGCATTTCCCGAATCAAGTTCATAGGAGTTTCCTCATTAAACAACACTACCAGATCAACCGTTGAAAGTGAGGCTATAACGCGAGCACGGGCAGTTTGATTTTGGACCGGCCGCCCTTTCCCTTTCAATTTTGTTACCGATGAGTCTGTGTTTAAGGCTACAACTAAACGGTCACACGATTCCCTTGCCTGACTTAATAGAGAGATATGGCCCGGGTGCAACAGATCAAAACAACCATTGGTAAAGCCTATCCGATCACGCCGTTGGCGCCAGCGTTTTATTTTTTCTAGGGCCGCGGACTCCGGCATGATTTTTGCATCACTCGAATAAAGCCTGTCGCTATGTAAAGCGTTAATAAGATCATCTCCGTACACGGCCGCGGTACCAATCTTCCCAACCACTACGCCTGCTGCCACATTGGCTAATGAAACAGCGTCTAAAGGCTCAATACCGACAGCAATTGCAGCGGAGAATGCAGCCACCACTGTATCTCCAGCACCGGAAACATCAAAAACTTCCTGCGCTTTTACTTCCACATGTCGAGCGCCGGTTGCGTCAATCAACGACATGCCCTTCTGACTCCTCGTCACTAAAACAGACTTAATTCCAAAGTCAGAGATTAGCTTCCGACATGCGACAACTATCGATTCCTCATCATCAACTATCATAGCCGCCGCGTCAGATAATTCAGCACAATTAGGGGTAACGACATCAGCGCCACGGTAGCGAGAAAAATTGTTGCCTTTTGGATCCACTATTACTGGCTTCCCTAAAGCATGGGCACGACCGATCAGTGATGCGACAGTATGTTTCGACAAAACACCTTTACCATAATCTGAAAGAACCACCGCATCGCAAACATCAACTGCACCTAGTGCAGTGCGCTCGACATCAACTCTAGTCGATTCAGTTAGCGGACCATCCGTTTCCCGGTCAGCCCGTAACAATTGTTGCCCACCCGCCATATAACGAGTTTTGATAGTTGATGGTCGCGCCGATTCTCTTAATAAATAGGCCTCCACATTATCGAGCTCGGCAACAAGATCCGTCAACTGTGTACCCCCGTCATCCCGTCCGATAACGCTTACGAAAGTACATTTTGCCCCCAACGCAACAAGATTACGAACAACGTTCCCAGCCCCGCCAAGCATCGTCGATTCCTGGTCAATTCGAAGGACCGGAATCGGTGCTTCCGGCGAGACTCGATCGACAGATCCATACACAAATCGGTCCAGCATCACATCTCCGACACACAACACCTGCGCCTCGGCTAATTTCTGAACGTGCTGGGCAAGTTCGTCGATATCTGTTCTTACCATGGTCTCAACTTCTATTTACGGCGTCCATCAACCCATAATCAATTTGATTGAGGCCATCGCCGTTTACGGCTTTCGATTGGAGGATTCGGCTTTTCCTACTTCAGTTTCTAATTCAATTTGCTTGCAGATACCAAGCAACACCGGATCTTGCGGCTTAATATTTATGATATTCCAGTGAGTTCGATTTCGAACCGCCTCGATAGTACCTTTTGTAGTGCCAAGCAACTTTGAGATTTGCGAGTTTTTTAATTCTGGGTGATACTTTATAAGCCAGGAAATTGCGTTTGGGCGATCCTGACGCGTAGAGACTGGCGTGTATCGCGGTCCGTTGCGCCGAGTCGAGGTCAAAGGTGTGTCGGATTTGACTAGCTGTAACCGAGCATCATGACCCGTCTCACAGCGCACAATTTCATCTCGAGTTAATTGGCCATTTGAGATGGGATCCGACCCGATAATTCCCACCGCGACCTCATCATCCGCGATACCCTGCACCTCTAAGGGATGCAGCCCACAAAAATCAGCGATTTGATCAAATGTCAAAGTGGTATTTTCAACCAACCAAACAGCTGTCGCTTTTGGCATCAAGGGCATTCCCATTTCGTCCTCATCGAAGTTGACCGGTGAGTCAGTGTTTGATCTTTTATCTCTCACGACATCCCGAATTAAAGTTATGTCACAACGTGTAACACTCAAACCGCTTGGCTCCGCAATTACCATAGCTGACCGCCTCTCCCGCAAACACAGCGGTCCAAGGACCGTTCAAGTAAAGAGTCTCCTATAATTCAAATATAACTGGACTGATAGTCTGATCAAAGCATTAGGTCGACAGTAGTTTGTCTTTTAAACCGTGAGTACAATCTTACCTATATGTTGGCCCGACTCCATCAATTCATGTGCCTTATGCGCCTCAGCCAGCGGAAAAGTTGCTGAAATTTGGGGTTTAATTTTGCCTGACGCCAGCAACGGCCAGACCCTTTGGCGCAACTTTTCTGCGATCTCTTGCTTTTCCGCCACACTCCGGGGCCTAAGCGTAGAACCCGTTATTTTTAGCCATTTACGAAGCACGGGCATCATATCTATCTCCATTTTAGCACTATCG
>CAJWOI010000290.1 GCA_913044255.1 uncultured Alphaproteobacteria bacterium | reverse complement strand
TGGCTGAGCTATTTGAGGCTCGGAAACCTAAAGAGCACGCTATTATCAGTGAATGTGATGGTTACATTCAATACGGGAAGGACTACAAATCGAAACGTCGTCTGATGGTAGTTCCTGAGGATGAGAAAACGAGCGCAGCCGAGTACCTAATTCCCAAGGGTAAGCACATCACGGTCCAAGAGGGGGATTATGTCCAGAAAGGCGATCTGCTGATGGATGGCAACCCGGTGCCTCACGACATCTTGAGGGTACTTGGTGTTGCGCAGCTGGCCGATTATCTAATCAACGAGATCCAAGAGGTGTATCGGCTCCAAGGTGTCAAAATCAATGACAAACATATTGAGGTAATTTGTCGTCAGATGTTGCAAAAGGTGGAAATTGTGGATTCCGGTGATACCATATTTCTGGTAGGGGAGCAGGTCGACCGTACCGAATTCGACGCCGAAAATGTTCGTATTATTGCTAGTGGGGAGAAACCTGCTGGGTCCTTGCCGGTGCTCCAAGGCATCACAAAGGCCAGCCTCCAGACAAGCTCATTTATTTCGGCAGCGTCATTCCAAGAAACAACTCGTGTGCTGACGGAAGCTGCCGTTAATGGTAGAGCCGATGGCCTCCGCGGTTTGAAGGAGAATGTCATTGTCGGTCGCTTAATTCCCGCGGGAACGGGTCGGCAGGTTAATAATGTGAAACAAGTTGCTGCTGAAAGAGACCGTGAAATATTGGAGGCACGGGCCGAGGCGGCTGATGCGGCGCAGAGGGCGCTCAGCGAGAGTGAGGCAGTGGCGTAGAATATTAGTCTGAAGGCTATACTATGCCCTATGGGCAGCTATAAAATGGTTTGACAGGGGGTTGAAAGATGCGGGGCGTAGAATCTTCGGATTCCGCTCTAAGAATTTGTCTTGACGACGGAAATTGTGGTTCATACTATGCGCTGCGTCAAAGACGAGGGGCAGGTAGTAGGTGGTCCGCCTAGACACTGCGCCCGGCGGTAAATGGATAATTTAACTGGACTTTGCCCGCGGTTATCGGGGGAGGTTGCTTGTGGCGCTTTTATGCGTCGCTAAGGAAGCAAAATGCCGACGATCAACCAGCTGGTACGCAAGGGCCGCAAGCGCGTTATCACGCGCAACAAAGTGCCGGCAATGGAGGCATGCCCACAAAAACGTGGTGTATGTACTCGGGTTTATACAACGACGCCAAAGAAACCAAATTCAGCGCTCCGAAAGGTTGCACGCGTGAGGCTGACCAACGGTTTTGAGGTCACGAGTTATATTCCGGGTGAAGGCCACAACCTTCAAGAGCACTCAGTAGTTATGATCCGAGGTGGGCGCGTCAAAGACCTGCCCGGCGTCCGGTATCACGTCATTCGTGGCATTCTCGATACTCAAGGCGTAAGTGACCGTCGGCAACGACGCTCTAAATACGGCGCCAAAAGACCTAAATAATATTTTCCTACGGAGCTTGCATAGAATGTCCCGACGCCGTGCCGCTGAGAAACGTACTATCAACCCAGACCCTAAGTTTGGAGACTTGGTGCTGGGTAAGTTCACCAACTGTTTGCTTTACGCAGGTAAGAAGTCGTCTGCGGAAACGATTGTCTACGGTGCGCTTGATCGTGTTTCCTCTAAAACTGGCGGGGATTCTTTGCGGGCTTTTCATGATGCGCTTGACACCGTTAAGCCAGATGTTGAGGTTAAATCCCGGCGCGTGGGGGGCGCTACCTATCAAGTACCAGTCGAAGTACGGTCAGCTCGGGCTCAGGCGCTGGCAATTCGATGGATTATTGATGCCGCGCGCAATCGATCAGAAAAAACCATGGTTGAGCGTTTGGCAGGCGAACTTATGGACGCCGTCAAAAATAGAGGGACGGCTGTAAAGAAGCGGGAAGACACTCACCGAATGGCGGAGGCCAACAAAGCCTTTTCGCATTATCGCTGGTAGCCCGCCGGTTCCGTACAAGAGGACAGACAGTCGATGGCCCGAAACACGCCGCTCAATCGTTATAGAAATATTGGCATTATGGCTCACATTGATGCCGGAAAAACCACTACCACGGAACGAATTCTGTTCTACACGGGCCGCTCCCATCGTATCGGCGAGGTGCACGATGGTGCGGCGATTATGGATTGGATGGAGCAGGAACAAGAGCGCGGAATCACAATAACTTCGGCGGCGACAACTTGTTATTGGAATGAAAACAGGATCAACATTATTGATACGCCTGGCCACGTTGACTTCACGGTTGAGGTGGAGCGCTCTTTGCGAGTGCTCGATGGGGCGATTTGCGTGTTTGATAGTGTTGCAGGGGTCGAGCCTCAATCCGAGACGGTTTGGCGTCAGGCCGATAAATACGGTGTGCCAAGAATTTGCTTCGTTAATAAGATGGATCGGATTGGCGCCGACTTCAATCGCTGCATAAATATGATTGTAGACCGCCTGGGTGCAAAACCTTTGGTGGTGCAACTGCCCTTAGGCGTCGAAGCGACATATGCCGGGGTCATCGACTTGATTGAGATGAAGGCTATCCGATGGAATGATGAAACGTTGGGTGCCGAGTTTGTGACAGAAGAGATTTCCCATGCTGACCTGGCTTCTGCCGAGGACATGCGGGACAAATTGATTGAGATAGTGGTGGAGCAAGACGAGGATGTATTAGAAGCATACCTAAATGGGAAGAGCCCCGACCCCGAAGCCATTCGACGTTGTATCCGTAGAGGCACTCTCTCCGGAGATTTTGTCCCGGTTCTAAATGGCTCAGCATTCAAGAACAAGGGTGTTCAACCGCTTCTTGATTCGGTCGTAGATTATTTGCCTGCGCCTACGGATGTCCCCTCGATAGCTGGTACGTCACTGGATGGTAACAGTGAGGTAATTCGATCCAGTTCTGATGATGAGCCTTTTTCGGCGCTTGCATTCAAAATTATGAACGATCCTTATGTAGGGTCGCTAACGTTTGTTAGAGTTTATTCCGGTGTATTAGAAAGCGGCGTGGACCTTCTCAATAGCGTCAAAGATAAACGTGAGCGTGTAGGACGAATGTTAGCAATGCATGCAAACCATCGCGAAGATATTGAGATTGCTCGTGCCGGGGATATTATTGCGTTGTGCGGGTTAAGGCACTCGA
Organism: uncultured Alphaproteobacteria bacterium; assembly: GCA_913044255.1. Lineage (GTDB taxonomy): Bacteria > Pseudomonadota > Alphaproteobacteria > UBA7887 > UBA7887. Next base: position 1,048 of record CAJWOI010000290.1, on the reverse strand, counting down.
CTACAGGCGATACTCTCTGTGAACCCGATAAGCCGGTAGTACTTGAACGGATTGAATTTCCTGATCCGGTGATTGAAGTAGCAGTCGAACCCAAAACAAAGGCTGATCAGGATAAGTTGGGTACTGCACTGCGTAGGTTGGCTGCCGAGGATCCTTCGTTTCAGGTGGAGGTAGATCACGAAACAGCCCAGACCATCATTAAGGGAATGGGTGAGCTGCATTTGGATATTCTTGTTGATCGTATGAAACGTGAGTTTAAGGTCGACGCTAACGTTGGTGCACCGCAGGTAGCTTATCGTGAGACGGTGACTCAAGCAGCTGAGACAGACTATACCCATAAGAAACAAACAGGTGGCCATGGGCAGTTTGCTCGTGTGAAGTTGGCTGTTGAACCAGCAGATTCTGGCGTGGGTTTTCTGTTCGAAAATAAAATTCACGGTGGTTCGGTGCCGAAGGAGTATTTGCCTGGCGTAGAGAAGGGGTTGCTCAGTGGCATGGGCGGCGGCGTTGTGGCTGGTTATCCAATGATTGATATCAAAGTTACATTGCTGGATGGGGCTCATCATGAAGTTGATTCAAGTGCCCTTGCTTTTGAAATTGCAGCACGGTCTGCGTTTAATGAAGCCATATTAAAAGCAAAACCAAAATTGCTAGAACCCATAATGCGGGTCGAGGTGGTAACTCCCGATGATTATATGGGAGATGTAATCGGTGATCTGCATAGTAGACGCGGCAATGTCCAAGGAATGGAGGCAGGTGAGAAGTCAACAATTATTAGCGCTATGGTGCCGTTGGCTACAATGTTCGGTTATGTGAATAATTTGCGTTCAATCACGCAGGGTCGGGCGCAATATTCGATGTTTTTTGACTGCTACAAACACGTTCCACAGATGGTTGCGGCTGAAATGCAGGCAAAATTGGCATAGGTGCGGAATTGTATTTAATTGGAACAATTTGTACGCGTGCATTGCGGTGGCTGGAATCGTAAAGAGGTGAGCGATGGCGAAGGCGAAATTTGAACGGACAAAGCCGCATGCAAATGTTGGCA
>CAJWOI010000289.1 GCA_913044255.1 uncultured Alphaproteobacteria bacterium | reverse complement strand
TGGGAGTCGGTAACGAAATTGTCTGAAGGTGTGTGAACACTGGAAACGCGAAGATAAACAAGGAACAAATCCAACAAACTTGATCCATGATTTTTAGGTCTGCTGATTATCAGAGTCGAGCTTGTGCATTAGACAGTTTTTCTATGGTTTTTACTAATGCTTGAGCCCCCTGATTTACCGCGTCCGGACCTTCTGCTTGTATAGACCTGTACAGTTGGGCCACAAGATTTGTTGTAGGTAGGGACGTTCCTGTTTGAGCGCCAGTTTCTTCAGCCAATCTTAAATCTTTTTGCATATGTTTGACCATAAAACCTGGAGTGAAATCCCCCGAGAGTATTTGCGGACCGCAAATATCCAGAAGCCAAGATTGACCAGCTCCCTTGGAGACTGCCTCGAAAAATGTCTGTAAATTTAGGCCTGCTTTTTTTGCCAGTACGAAGGCTTCGCCTATACCGGCAAGCGTGGCAGCGCCAAGGATTTGATTGGCTATTTTTGCGGTGTGACCTGATCCGACTGGTCCCATGTGAGTGACGTTGTCTCCTAACACATTCAGAACGGGCAAAGCCCTTTCAACAGTTTCGGCATCGCCTCCCACTAGAATTGACAATGTCCCTGTCTCGGCTCCCATTACGCCACCAGTAACTGGCGCATCTATAAAACCTGCCCCTTTTCCCGAAAGAAGTCTGGCCATTTTTTTCCCAGTTTCGGGAGATATTGTGCTCATGTCAATCAAGATTGATCCACGAGATATACCTTTAATTATCCCACTTGCACCTGCTATAGCGGCCTCGACATGTGGTGAATCCGGAACCATCGTTATGATTATGGACGATACCTCAGCTACCTGTGCTCCAGATTCCTTTGGTGTAGCACCAAATACATCAGCTTTTTCGATTGTTGCTTTATCAAGGTCAAAAACCGTTACTTCATAACCATCATCGATAAGATTCCTTGCCATCGGCAGTCCCATCATGCCGAGTCCCACGAAACCAATTTTTTCTTTACTCAATTTACTTTATCCATCGGTTACCGACGATTAGTGGATGATTTTGTTTCATATTTCATTTTTTTAGATAGTAACCCTTACACCTTCGGAACCGATTGCATCGCCTCCTCAATGCTTTCCGAAGGCAAAGCATAGTCGATCATATTTCCAGAGAAATAGCTGTCATATGCCGATAAATCTAGATGCCCATGTCCACATAGATGAAAAAGTATATTCTTTTCTTCCCCCGTTTTCTTACACGACAGGGCCTCATCGATAGCAGCTTTAATAGCGTGAGTTGGTTCGGGTGCGGGAATAATGCCTTCAGTTTTAGCGAATAGTACCGCCGATTCAAAACAGGCGTTCTGGTGATAGGCACGCGCTTCGTAAATTCCAGCCTCAAACAGGGCGCTGATCAGAGGTGCCATTCCGTGATAGCGGAGCCCACCGGCGTGAATCGGGTTTGGAATAAAGGTATGACCAAGAGTGTACATTTTTAGTAGGGGTGTCATGCCAATGGCATCCCCGAAGTCATAGGTGAATTTCCCTTTAGTTAGTGAAGGCGAAGCCGCGGGCTCAACTGCGATAAGTCGAGTGTTTTTTCCCCTTAGTTTATCGGGAATAAACGGGAAAGATATACCAGCGAGATTAGAGCCGCCTCCTGCACATCCAATAATGATATCTGGATAGGCATCAGCCTTCTCCATCTGCAGGATCGCTTCTTGTCCGATGACAGTTTGATGCATCAGTACATGATTAAGAACTGAACCAAGTGCATATTTAGTGTCATCATTCCCGGCCGCCACTTCTACTGCCTCTGATATGGCAATACCTAAAGAACCTGGAGATTTGGGATCATTTTCAAGGATTTTTTTTCCAGATTCAGTTTCTGTACTTGGACTGGATGTCACAGAACCACCCCAGGTCTGCATCATTGATTTCCGATAAGGTTTTTGATCATAACTAGCACTTACCATAAATATCTTAGAATCAAGACCAAACTGGCTACATGCAAAAGCGAGGGCACTACCCCATTGCCCTGCTCCCGTCTCAGTAACAATTTGCTTCGTGCCCTCTATTTTGTTGTAGTATGCTTGGGCAATTGCCGTGTTTGGTTTGTGGCTTCCTACTGGACTAACACCTTCGTATTTGTAAAAGATCTTAGCTGGAGTACCAAGGGCCTTTTCTAATTTTGTCGCACGAATAAGAGGAGTCGGCCGCCACATTCTGTACATCTCCCTAATAGGATCGGGGATATCGATCCATCGATCTTGACTGACCTCTTGCATAATCAGATCCATTGGGAATAAAGGAGCGAAATCATCAGGTCCGGCAGGTTCACCAGTCCCCGGGTGTAAGGCAGGATCTAAAGGTTTTTGAAGATCTGCCTGTACGTTGTACCATTGTTTAGGTATATCGTTTTCAGAAAGAAGAAATTTTTTTTGATCGGTCATTGTGAATCTCCATTACGGAACTCCATTGCATAAAACAAAGCACCGATATCATGTATTTACTATCTATGTTATAGCCACGGGCTCTAACATAACTAGGTGTTTTTCTACCTAGCACGGAAAGTGTATTCAGAAACATCACTACGATTCGATGTTCACTACCAATAAAGGGATACCTGCAATCCGTAATTTCTGTCATGAAATCTGTAGGAAAGTGGTCGATAAATAAACTGAACGAGCCTAAATAATTTATACTTACCATACCGATTATTGGATTCCGAAACAAGAGCGTCGATGGTCGCCGTGGGCTATTAACTGTTATAGGGACACCGTGAGAGCACCGATTTTTGTATGATCCGTTCATTATGAAAAATGTACAAACAATACTTTTGAACCTATTTATTCAATTCAACACTTGTTGTTGAACTAACTACATTCATCATGAAGCGAAGGGTGCGACTAACCTATAAATGGTTATGGAGACTGGTTATATTTGTACTGAGTGGATGCTCTATTTGTCACTTCTGAATCCTGAACGTTAGAAAAAAACTAAGAGTGTCCACTTTTTAAGCTAACATTCAAATCATGAAATTCAAATTATAATGAATGGATACGATAAGAGGAATTTAGTTAGGGTTTTTGTTTCCTGACAAATTACCATTCCTACGGATATTGAATTCACTTGTGTAAAGTAACGAGGAAAATTTGAGCAATGTTTTACGACACATCCAGTTTTAAGAAACCAAGCCCACAATTGCGGGATGACAGATTTCATGCGCTCGTCATGCTGTTACCGCGGGAATCGAAACGATTATTGGCTCGGGCGGTACTGCAAATACCTGAGGTGAAACGGGTTTGCAGAGACGGTTGGTTCGTGATCTCCCGCGGCGTCACCCCTGCATACATTCTCGAGGAGTTAACAGGCCAGCCCACCGATAAAGCCAATAGTACCGCAGGAATTGTCACCGAAGCCCGGCTGGCAAGTGTCATTGAAGAAGATCGATTAGGTCCCTGGGTTTTTAAAGACGGAAAACTCTCCGAAACACCGGCACCGGAAGCCCTCTCCCTATTCAGATCGAGCGATGTTTCGATTAAGGGTGCCAACGCAGTGGATCCCGATGGGAATATTGGCGTCCTTGCCGCGGACGGAGCCGGCGGAACGGTCGGAGGGATATGGGGGACTCTCACGGCACGCGGTTCACACTGGATTGCACCCGTCAGCCTGGAACGACTGATCCCTTCCGTTATCGATGCGGCACGCGTTTGTGGTAACCATTTGTGGGATCTCACTATGGGCCAATCCGCAGGATTGATGCCAATCGTAAATGCACAGGTAATTACAGAAGTACAGGCACTTGAAATCATGTCCGGTGTAACCGCAACACATATTGCATCTGGCGGCGTTGCAGGTTCCGAAGGAGCGGTGATCCTGTCACTCTCTGGTAGTGAGACGATTGTTAGAGAGGCGTTCGAATTACTTGAGGGAATCAAAGGCGAAGAGCAGTTTGAGGCTCCACGCCTAATTCCGTACATCCGAGAGCCAGTATCAGCGCCGGAGCACCAGCATAAATAGCCCAGGTAAATTGGAAATGGAATATGTCAGTGACTTGTGCTCTGAACTTGCTAGCAAGATCACTCATCTCCAGCCTGCTTGGTTCAACTGGAACCCTGAATGATGTTGGAGTTAGCCGCAGCATCAATAGCTTTGAAATGGATCAGTGGGTGATTTTGTAGCTGCAGAGCGTCACTTTGATAGCTGCGGAGTAGTAACCCAACCTGATAGTGAA
>CAJWOI010000288.1 GCA_913044255.1 uncultured Alphaproteobacteria bacterium | reverse complement strand
TGATGCAGCACTACATGATGCTGCGGCGGAACCTCCTCTACACCGGCATCACCAGAGGCAGACAGCTGGTCGTCCTGGTGGGCGAGAGGCGGGCGATAGGGATGGCTGTCAAGGGGAAGGTCGAAGACCGCAGGTGGTCAAAATTGGGGGAGTGGTTCACCTCTAACCTTTGAAATGCCAGCTGCCGCCTATGAACACCGCTGTCACCGGGGCCTCTCAGAGGCTATGACTGCGCTATTAGCACTTTCCAACTCCCCCTCCCGCCCATTAGAACAAAACGGGAATCTATGGTATGTGAAGGGCGGGCGCCGGATTCTGACTTTGATCCTTCCATAGGGTGATGAAATGCCACGTTTGCCCCGGTTGGTCAACGCAAGTAGCATGGCTGGTGTTGGGACTCTGGGTCGTGAAGGGAGGCGTCTCGTGAGGTTGGCTTGGACCCTTGCAGTTCTGACGATGCTGGTGCAGGCGCTTGGCAAGGCCACTGCCCTGAACAAGAATGCCGTAGCCGTAATGATTGGCAATATGGTCTACGACATCGCGATGTGCCCAAAGTTAGGATAGCGAGGGCGGCATGAACGAACGCAGCCTCCTCTTGGCCTCGTTGGCAGAAACGATCTCAGACTACCGGGTTGGTGAAATCCCGATACCAACACCGGAGCACGTAAACCGCTGGGTCCAACAATTTGGTAAAGAGGTTCAGCTGCCGCTCCTGAGTGAAGTCGATCATGTTCTAAAGAAGACATACTTCTCAAAATCGAGTGTCGGACATTTCTTTGGAAATCTGATAGGCCAAGAGAAAATAGCTGGAGACAAATTGCAGGAATTCTGGCGGGCAGCACACGTGCTCGATATTCAGCAGCATGGCCACAGCCAGACAGAGATTCGAAAGCTATTCAGCGAATCACTCAAGGATCAACTCAAAATACAGATTGACGAAAGCGGCTTGGCGGGCGGCGCGTTCGTTTATCTGGATGACGTTCTTTTCAGTGGTGGAAGGATCGGCACAGACCTGTCCGCCTGGATCGTGAACGAGGCTCCTGATCGCGTGACGATCCATATTGTTGTTATTGCCACCCATCGTCTTGGCGAGTGGCAATGCATGGAACGTCTGAAGAAGGTGGCGGTGCAGGCCGGAAAAGCCATTGATCTGCACTGTTGGGCTGCGGCTCGCTTCGAGAATCGTTTGGCTCGACGAAATACGTCGGAGGTCCTCTGGCCGATATCCGTTTCTGATGATCCCGCTCTCCAGGCCTATGTCGCCGAAGAACAAAGGTATCCGTTCAGGCCACGCCAACCAGGTGGGAAATCAGAACACGCAATCTTTTCATCCGAGAAGGGCCGCCAAACTCTCGAACGCGAGATGCTTCACGCCGGAATGCGAATACGCTCCTTCAGCAGGAATCCAAACCATTTTTTGAGGCCGCTGGGTTTCAGCGCCTTCGGTCTAGGGTTTGGTTCAATGTTTGCGACGTACCGAAACTGTCCCAACAACACGCCGCTTGCACTTTGGTGGGGTGATCCCGATGCGGCTCCAGGACATCCTTTCAGGAACTGGTATCCCTTGTTGCCGCGTAAGACTTACGCTCCATAGGAGGAGGCCTTCAATGCCATCAACTTCCAATTTGTATGACGACATTCAAACGCGCTCCTACGAGCGAACCGATTGTGCCGTCTTTCGTAAGACCAAAGAGGCCTTTGGTGGTCTCTCCAACATGGCCGGTGGATTTCCACTCAAAGTAAACGGGGTCATAATACGCACGTCAGAAGCACTCTATCAGGCTTGCCGATTTCCGCACATGCCCGATGTGCAAAAACTCATCATTAACCAGAAGAGCCCAATGACCGCCAAAATGAAGGGCAAGCCACACAGGAGCAATTCCCGAGCCGATTGGAATAACGTTCAGATCAATATCATGCGGTGGTGTCTGCGTGTAAAACTCGCTCAGAATTGGTCGAATTTCAGCAATTTGCTTCTTGAAACACGGGACTTGCACATAGTCGAGGAAACGAGACGGGACCAATTCTGGGGCGCCAAGCCGGTGGACGAAGAGACATTGAATGGCATGAACGTCCTAGGTGGAATTCTTATGGAATTGAGAACCGAAGTGAAGACGGGAGATCACGCACTGTTACTCAATGTGCAACCACTTTCGATCCCGAATTTCGACCTGTTCGGCGAACCTATCGAGCCCGTTTTATTAGGCAGTGCGTTGGAGGATACGACTCAATCAAATATCAATATTCGTGCCGGGGATAAGCTAAAACCCATTCAGGGTGTTCTTTTCGATGATCCACTAGTAAAAACGGGGTAAATGAGAAGGTAGTTTGAGGAGTCGCCACCATTCCGTCAATATATAGAGAAATTTTTAAGGAGCGCAGACACCAACCGATAGAATCACGACCGGGGACTTAGTCTTTCCATTGACCAAATAAACATCGTGTTTCGCATAAAAAGGGCGACATCTATTTCATTTTATTGAGTACTTAAAACACACGCATTTTAGATTTTTTGGTTTGACGCTTTGGTAGAGGAAAATGGTCTCTGTGTCAGCCTTGGGCGAAGGCAAGGCTTATCATGTCTAAGATTGATTGTTTGTGGAGGGCAAGGGGCCTTGGAGGTGAGCAAATGAAACCATTCTTCGAATGCGGAAAGATCTATGAAAACCGCATCGGCAAGTATCGGGTCATGAAAATTGCCGGCGGCAGAATGCTTGTCAGATACGACAGTGGGAAAGAGCAGATTCTTACGATCGAGTTGCAGCGGCAATACTATTTGGTGAGGGAGAAAGCAACCCGGGACCAGGAGTATAAACTCCAACAATCAAAGTGGATGGAGTTTGCCAACATATTTTCCAGGGACAACTCGTGTAGTATTGATGACATTTTTCACTACCACTTCAGGGACACCGAAATGCTGACTAAAAACGAGTGGTATTGCGTCATTCGATGGGGCGATTTTTATGCCGATCTTCTATCTGGGAAAGAGAGTTCTAACTCGAATGCGAGAGGCGATTTTTTGCGCTGCGCAGATGGACAAAAAAGGCCAGAAACCGATCACGAATGGGCGATAACTGTACTGGTTCATCAAGCTCTCAGACTTGGCGGAGTGTACGAGTCGTGGGGGTCAACGGGATACGGAGAAGAACATACAGATCCCTTCGAGTGGCCGGAAAATTTTGAAAATGACATTATTTTGATGAGAGGAAGCAAGCTATACGGCTACCTGCGAAGGCTAGGAGAAGCCGCGGCTGAGGTGAGTCGGCAAATCAACAAAGGCAAAAACGAATCTTGGGAGAGCAGTTTTGACGATATGTCTGGAGATCTCATAGATGGAAATGACGACGATGGAGAAAAAGCGCAGATGCTGAATGACATTTTTTCAGATGCGGACGACCTTTCTCGTAGCCACAGCGACGGGTGGTTTTATGAAGAGGGCTAGCAACTGATTTTGTTACCTGTCGTCCGCTATTTTGACTTAGATAGTTGGAAATGCTGGAAGACCGGACGAAGAACCAGAACTGGGCGGGCATGCAATTATTGAGGGCGCAAAGCTACCAACCAGAACAATGAACATTCTGCCACTTCGCTGCTTGCCTTCATTGACTTCGCGGCGCCTCTCTCGGTCATCGCTTCAGCTACAGAGTTGATTGGTAAGCCAGACGTAATCGATGGTGACTACGTCGTGATAGCTGGGTAGCGCACCTGTGTGCAGCATCGATAGGCAAGAGGCGAGGTAGGACTGCCATCGGCTTGGTGTTCCGGGTATACCTCGGGGCCAAGATGGGGAGTTAAACGCCAAGATATCGGAAAAGGTGAAGGGGGAATGCAATGTCGAAGATCTTCGTTCACCATTTTGAGGACTACAGGAAGGCTCTGTTACCGGACACCGAGGCCGTTGGCGTTTGGCCTTTGGTTCAATGCATTATTCGCATGCTTTCCTTATCCAAAGTCAACAACATCGGACGAGAGAATTCCGAAGAGGCACAATGGACGGATGATCTACTCGTTGGACCGCTCAGATTATGGTGGGTCGGAGAGCGCCTTGGAGGTTGCCCGTGAAAGACCGCGATAAACGACCAGCCGAAAGTCAAGGCAGGCCCGGGGCCAAGGGTGGAGGCCTTTTGTGGTTTCTGCTTGCGGTATTTGCCGTCGTGTTGGCGCAGGCGCTTGCTACCGTCATTTCACGATGATGGGACTTGATTTGGGATCACGCAGGGCGCGATTCCTTGCCGGACGTCGGATCTGGTGGGCAAGT
>CAJWOI010000287.1 GCA_913044255.1 uncultured Alphaproteobacteria bacterium | reverse complement strand
AACCCTCCCTTCATGACCCACGGGTCCAGGTAGTTCCGACAACTCCTTTACCAACGCCCCAACGGTCTCTTCCAAGGCCGCGACCGAAACGCAGTTCAAGGCAATCCCCCACTCATAAGCTTGTGGGCCCGAAACCCGACGTGACCGCATCACCATGTCTTTGGTTCGCTGCAAGCCAATCATATGGAGCAGTCGGACTGAACCTCCAGATCCAGGGATCATGCCGATCCGCTGCTCCGGGAGGCCAACAAAAGCGGTTTCCGTAACAATCCGAAAATCACAAGCCAAACAGAACTCGAAGCCAACTCCAAAGCAATAACCTTGAATTGCGGCTATCACCGGCTTCCGACATCGCTCTGGGGACATAACATTTTCGGCGAGACGAGAAACATGCTCAGGAGAATGTTCAAGAAAACCTTTGATTTCTCCCCCACTTGAAAAATTATCTCCGTTGCCGCGCAATACTATCACTCGCACCCTGTCATCATTATCCAACGCTTCAAAGGCGGCTGACATTTGGTTGCGCTGTGGCATCCTAATTATGTTAAGTGGGGGCCGATCGAGAATTATATCTCCGCGAGCCTCGTCTGATTTTATTTCGACCCTAAAACCATCTAGTTTACCTAGCGAATTAATATTTTCGCCCTCAAGGAACTGGGTCATGCAAGCGTTGCCTTTCCATCTTCAGTATTTACCGAAGCGCGTTCATCCGTTCGGTAATCACCGGACACGAGCAATCGTCGAAGTACCTTCCCGACTGGAGACTTGGGAATTTCATCAAGAAATACGTAGTCGCGCGGCCGCTTGAAGTCCGCTAAGTCCGAATTACGGCAAAACATATCGAGCTCGTCCGGGGAAATCACATTTCTTGCCTTTATGAAGGCTGTCACCCGTTGTCCCCAGCGCTCGTCGGCCAACCCAACAACCGCTACTTCACTAACTTCAGGGTGGGCTGATATCACGTTTTCTATTTCGACAGGCGATATATTTTCACCGCCAGCGATAATCATGTCGTCGACACGCCCAGCCAAAAACAAATTACCGTTGTCGTCGAACCACCCGGTATCTCCTGTAAAGTACCACCCACCCCTGAGTGAATTTTCATCCGCGTCGGTCCGGCGCCAATAACCCGCAAACGCCTCGTCGCTTGCCAGGTCTGCAATAATTTGGCCAGTTTCTCCTACCACAGCACATTCCTCTGGATCTTCGGATCCAATTTTAATCACTTGAAGCCGTTGATTTACTCCCGCCTTCCCGACAGAACCCGGATTTTGCGAAGCATTGGTTTCTACAGAGAAAGTGTAAATTTCGGACGAACCGTAATGGTTGACGAACACTTCTGGTTTAAATGCTTCATGGACCCGCCGTAACAATTTTCCTTGCATTGGTGCACCAGCAAAACCGAGCTTGCGTACCGACGACAGATCTCGACTCCCAAATGATTCGTGGGCAAGCAAATCATGGTAAAGCGTCGGCACTAAGAACAACGCAGTGATACGCTCATGCTCTACCAGCATCAATGTCTCTTCGGCATCGAAATGGGATTGGCAAACAAAACAACCGTTGATTAACGTCATAGAAAGTAGCGCGCGTACACCCATGGTGTGATAAAGAGGCATTACCCCCAGAATTCTCTCGCCTTGGCAGTATTTGTTCTGCACGACATGCGCCATGGACGACGCTCTCTCCGCATGATGACTTCTTGGCACGCCCTTGCCACGCCCAGTGGTACCAGACGTATACAGCATCACGGAAATATCCTGGGTCCGCGCTTTTTCTGTAATTCCTATGGGACTACAACGAACGAGATCATTGAAAGATAAATCGCCGACGCCGCCAACCGCAATGCGAGGCATCTTGCTACCCAAAACAGTATCATTAACCGCCACTTCGGTAGCCATTTCAAAGGCGACGGCCTTTGCCTCGGCATCACTTAGCACAAAATCAATTTCTCCGGGTTTTGCACGCCAGTTGATAGGAGTTATGACAATGCCGGTTAACTGACAGGCCCAATGCAGGCTAGCTGTTTGCCAACGGTTTTTTAGAATGGTCACCAGGTGATCGCCAGGACGTAGACCCAGTTCGACAAGACCTCCGGCGACGTGGCATACACACTCGAACCATTTTCCATAGGTCCACCGCGTTGGACCATCCACGACTGCTTCCCAATCAGGATACCGTTCCGCAGCACCCAACAAAGTCCTACCAAGATCAATCATCCGGCACTGTTCCACCGGCGCGGTTTTCTGCAAGCACCTCCAGTGCAGCACGAACAATATTCCCGTATCCTGTGCAGCGGCAAAGATGACCACTCAGCAATTCGCGAACCGATTTTTCGTTCACATCAGTATCCGCATCTAGCAGCTCAGAGAGCGACATCAAAATGCCAGGGGTGCAAAATCCACATTGAAGTGCATGGTGCCGACGAAATGCCCGCTGCAATGGCGAAAGAGTGTCATTTGCCGCCAAGCCTTCCACTGTTTCAACTTTTCCCCCGTTGATCTGGATGGCCAGCATTAAGCATGAGCGAACGGCGCAACCGTCCACCCTGACAGTGCACGCGCCGCAAACACCATGTTCGCATCCCACGTGACTACCTGTCGAACCTAGCACGCCGCGCAAGAAGTCTGACAATAGGAGACGGGGCTCGGTTTCTCCTGAAACCGATTTCCCATTTAGCTCAAACTGGACCGTGTGGCGCTGGCCCGCATTCAATCGAGGCATGCCAGAGCCTCCCCTACCACTCTTCGACCAAGCGAACGTATCAAACTCCGTCGGTAATACGCGGTAGCATGTTGATCTTCATTCGTACCGAGTTTCCAGGCAAGATCATTCAAGGCATCGTCCAGAAATTTATCCTCCAGCAGTGGCCATTCGCACACTTCGGGTTTCTCACTGACTCCGCCAAGGGCTATGCGAATGCATTCAGAGGTAGCAACTACCGCCACCGCTACAATCGCGAAATCACCATGACGATAAGCGACTTCCCCAAAACCGTAGCCGGCACCGGTTTTCGCTGTGGGAAATCGCAACGCGCGTATCATCTCATCAGGTGCACAGGCGGTCTCCAACATTCCAACCTGCAATTCATGTGCTGCAAGCACTCGCTCACCTCGAGAGGAATACAAGACTGCTTCTCCGTTCAGCGCCGCTAGGCATAATGGCAGCTCTGCACTGGGGTCAGCGTGAGCAATAGATCCGCAAACTGTGCCTTTATTTCGTGTTTGACGATGTCCAACCCATGGTAAAGCGCGCTTAAGAAGTGGCAAAGACTTTGCCAATTCTGGCCAAAACTGGAGAGTAGATTGTGTGACAGTGCAGCCAATTTCTACGACACCCTCTTTGAGGGTAATAAAATCGTGATCCGGGAGCCGCGAGATGTCCACCACGAGAGTGGGTTGCACTAATCGCATATTAAGCATCGCGACCAAAGACTGGCCGCCCGCAAGCACCCGGACTTCACCACCCTCATCCGCAAGAAACTCTGCCACCTCATCAAGATGATCGGCAAAGGCGTAGTCAAACACGGGCGGTTTCATTTTCCCTCTATCGCCCGAAAAGGCGGCTCATCATCATGCATGAGCGCCGCGACACGATCCGGAGTTAAAGGCAACTCGATATCGTCTACTCCTAGCGCATCCGCGACGGCGTTCGCAATGCAAACTGGCGTGCTCATGGATTGGCCTTCACCGGCTCCCTTTGTCCCAAGCGGCGTAAATGGAGACGGAGATTCCGTGTGAAGAATAATTGGATCCGGCACTTCACATGCTGTGGGCACCAAATAGTCCGCAAACGTTCCGGATAGGAACTGGCCGTCATCATCATAACGAAACTGTTCGAACAATGCAGCGCCGACCCCATGAGCAAAAGCACCACGAATTTGCCCATCAAGGAGGGCAGGATTAATCGTTCTTCCCGCATCATGCATCGTGACATAGTGGTCAATACGAACACGATGCGTTGCCTTATCAATCTCAATCCCGCAAAAATCAAAAATGAAGCCGTATGCGGCGGCGCCGTTGATACGATCCGATGAATCTGGTGACGTGAGTTCTGGTGGTGTCCACGTGGCCGTTTCCCGGACCACAGGCTCTAGTCCCTCTGGCAAAGTCCCTGGAGACCAGTGACTTGATCCGGCAATGCGACGAAACGGCACCGAATTCGCAGGATTGTCGCTCGCACATATTTTTCCATCGGCAAACTCAAGTTCTTCCAAATCAACATTGAGGTGTTGGCTTGCAAGACGTGCCAACCGGTCTC
>CAJWOI010000286.1 GCA_913044255.1 uncultured Alphaproteobacteria bacterium | reverse complement strand
CGGCGGCCTGCGCGGCACCAAATGCAACCAAAACAATTGCGATGGCTCCGGTCGTTTTGACGAGATTCGACATCTTGTTCCCTTCCTGCTGCGCGGTCTTTTGGGTAGGCATAAATCTTTGTGTTGGATATATTTTAAAGCACCAAATAACCTGATAGTTGGCAAATAACCGGCGACTACTTGAGCTTACCTCGATTCCGCATCCGGATGAAATAAGATAACTTGTGTCCATGGCAGAGAAACGAATCGGCATAATTATGAACGGTGTGACGGGCCGTATGGGCGCCAAACAACACCTTTTGAGGTCCCTTCTTGCGGTCCGCGATGAAGGCGGGTTGATTTTGGGAGATGGCACTCGTTTGATTCCGGAACCGGTATTAGTGGGTCGTGATTCAAAAAAATTGAGCTCGCTCGCTAAAAAACACGGGATCACGAGATGGAGCACAGATATTGAGGGAACGCTTCGGGACAATACTTTGCCAATTTTTTTTGACGCGGTCAGTACTAACTTGCGTGCGAAATTCGTTCGGCAGGCAATCGCCGCCGGGAAACATATATATTGCGAAAAACCGACGGCTACGAACTTATTTGATGCAATCGACATCTATCGCCGTGCTAAAGCGGCTGGAATCAAGCATGGTGTGGTGCAGGATAAATTGTGGTTACCCGGTTTATTGAAACTGAAACATTTGTTGGAGTCGGGCTTTTTTGGCCGAGTGTTATCGGTGCGCGGCGAGTTTGGGTATTGGGTATTTGAGGGCTCTGATAAACCTGCGCAACGGCCGTCTTGGAACTATCGCCAAAGCCAGGGCGGCGGTATCATTCTTGATATGCTTACACACTGGAGGTACGTGCTGGACGATTTATTTGGCGGGGTGAAGGCAGTCAGTTGTCGTGGTGTAGTTCATATTAAGGAGAGGTGGTCCGAAGATGGAGAGCGGTATCAATCGGATGCCGAAGACGCGGCCTATGCAACTTTTGAATTGTGCGACGGCGGGATTGCTCATTTTAATAGTTCATGGGCCGTTAGAGTACGGCGGGATGATTTATTGACAATACAGGTCGACGGTACGGAGGGAAGTGCAGTTGCAGGACTGCGTCGATGCTGGTCTCAATCCAGAAACGATACACCAACGCCTGTATGGAATCCGGACCTTCCTCAAACGCTGGATTATATGGGCGGTTGGGAGGAGTCGCTGGACAATGTTGTCTACACAAACGCGTTTAGGGCGCAGTGGGAATTGTTTCTTCGGCATGTCACAGAGGAGACCCCATTCCCTTGGAACCTTCGAGAGGGCGCTAAGGGCGTACAATTAGCTGAACTCGCGTATGAAAGTACGCTAGAGCGGCGATGGGTAGATGTGTCGGAGATCGAAGAGTGACTTGCCCGAGCCCTTATCACGCCAACCGATCGGTACAGCCTGGATCCCCCCCGTATATTCGCTTGCTGTTGCTCGACTCTGGTATCAGGCGCGAACCAGTTTCTTTTTAACTTCGAAGCATGTACGAAAATTCATATATTTGATGAGGTAGTGGGCTGAGATCTGCCGGAGAAATGGAGACTATGTCTTCTATTTTGGCCGCGCGTTCTTTTACCTTTGTCGCATTATATCCTTCAACAATAAGGACTCCATCCAGGATCGACTCGGTCGTTCCTTTTCTCAGGGTTCGTTCGGTTGTTTTTGTGGCTGTAATTTTTGCATCACAGAGTCCGATCGTTGCTGTTGTGATACCTTCCAAGTCGCATACTTCTGTAGTTATTTCGTTTAACGTTAATAATGTCTTTGAGTCTGTAGAAAAGCCAACGCCACGGCCAACACGTATTGTTAGTATGACGCCTCCATAGCCATGCTCGAATCCTGAATGTGCAATGCGTTGGCACGCCCCGCGCGTAAAATTTCGAAACGTGGATGCATTTTCACCCGTCCAGGGCGTTGGATTGTTCAATCGCTCCAAATACGCCTCAGATTCAAAAACCGATAGTTCAGAACCTTCATATATTGTGAAACAACACTGTTCTGGGTCATTGTCATTCATATAGCGTCGGCCCGCGAGAAACCCAGGGATCCCAACTCTCTCTGGCATGTGCTCAAGCGTGTGCCATCGTTCCCATTCCGATTTTCCAGCTGATTCTAGGCCGTGCCATATTGCTAGAAAGGCGGTGGAATTGGATAACATCGGTTGTCTCCAAAGTTTGTTGATTCGTTTTAACGCTTGTCTTGATGAAGAAGAAAATCGACTATTATCTCACGGTGGCCATCAAACATTTCAATTCCCGTATTGGTGCGACAGCCACGTTCTCTGGCTTCCTTAATAAGTGGTGGTATTGCGGGCTCAGTTACTACGTCTCCCACATGCATTGTGTGGACAAGTTGATCGACATCAAGTGGAAGAGCATCGGCCGATTTCATGCCCGTTGGGGTGGCATGTGCAATAATATCGAATCCTTGGGGCGCGGTATTTTTGACGACTGATACGGAATCATAATTGTTTGCTAGGAGATTCATTAGTTTGTCAGAGCGATCTGGGTCTATATCGTATATGCCCAAGTCGCCTATACCCTCATCAAGTAAGGCGAGGCCAATTGCCGATCCTGCGCCACCCGCTCCGATCAATAAAGCACGTTTCCCTTTTATAGTGCTGCCTGCTTTCAGAACCGCATTACAGAAACCAAGACCATCAGTCATGTCGCCGTGCCAGGTTCCATCGGAATTTCGGCGGATTACATTTGCAGCACTTAGGAGCGACGCTCGAGGAGTAAGAGTCTTGCATATGTTCGCACCCATAAATTTATAAGGAATGGTAATCACCATCCCATCCACGTTACTGGCAAATTCCAGAGCTGTGAAAAAGTCGTCAATACCATTGGGTCGAATTTCTATTGGAACCTGAACGGCATCTATGTCTCGCGCTTCAAATGCATGCGTTATATCGGCCGGGGATTTAACCTGACCAATCGGACACCCTACGGTCATGAAGAGCCGCGTTTTCCCGTTCAGCTTTTCAAACATAAGTTGAGACTTTCCTATTTTTTCGGTCGCGGTGGGACTACATGTCATTCATGGTTTTTGCCAACCGTTGTGCCTCCCGCGCGGCGGCAGTTAGAGTCCGTTTGTAGCCCAGAATTTCGGCAATTGTTTCTTTGGTGAGTAGCTTCGATACCCTTGAGTTGGAGCGGATCGTTTCAGCAAAGTTATTATTCTGACTCTGTTTCAATAGGTCGTTCACCAGGTTATGCGCCTCATCACGAGCAATTTCTGCAGCAAGAGTTGTAACTAATTCCTCGGCTGCCAGTGTTCCGCGAGTGAGAGCCAGGTTGGCCTGCATTTGTGAAATGTTAATTTTTAGGCCAGAAATCATTTCCTTTACTCTTTCGACCGACGCGAGAGTAAGGCAGGTTAAAACCGGTAAGGTGATCCATTCGGTGTGCCATGAACCAGGTGCTCGTTCGTGGGCGTGCATTTGCGAACCAGCTAACGTGGCGAGATGTGCTGCTACGAGAGGTAGAGCTGCAACCGGCACCAATGCATGCACAGGGTTTTTTTTGTGAGGCATAGCAGATGATTCACCTGGAAAAGATTCCTGCACTTCTCCAACCTCGCTCTGCATCATTAATAGACAGTCACCTGCAATTTTAGCAGTGACTCCTACCACAACAGCCAGTACAGCAGAGATTGTCAGGATTCGGCTACGTAATGTATGCCAACAATATCCGGGGTCTGCGAGGCCAAGCTGCGCTGCAACATCCGCACGTACTTTGGGCCCATGGGGTGCCATCGCTGACAGGGCGCCGTTGGAGCCGCCAAGCTGCACCGCCATGTCATTAATTCGTGCGGCCTTCAGTTGCTGCCGTGCTTGCGCGATAGCCGTGCCCCACAATCCTGCCTTGAGTCCAAACGTAATCGGCGTCGCTTGTTGCAGTAACGTGCGTGACACCATTGGAGTTTCTGCATGAGTTGTGGTTAGGCGATGTAACTCAGACGCAACCTGCAGCAAAGATGCATCCAGAGCATCAGCGACCTTCGTTAAGGCCATCATATGTGCGCTATCGATTAGATCTTGGCTGGTGCTGCCAAAATGCACGTAGGCCGCAGCACCCGAATTTTTTGCGTTTACAGATGCTGTTAAAATTTTAAGGAAGGGTATCGCCGGGTTCCCGGCAACTATGGCTTCCTCATGTACGTGGCTTGCTTCCTGTAGGGGTCCGTTGCATATCTCAGTTATTGTTTTGGCGGCTGAACTCGGAATTAATCCCGCCTTTGCTTGCGCTGAGGCGAGTGCAGATTCAAAG
>CAJWOI010000285.1 GCA_913044255.1 uncultured Alphaproteobacteria bacterium | reverse complement strand
GTTGGATATCACCCAGAGTACTAATTTGTAATATTTCGTAACAAAACGTGAATTGAGCGTTTTAAGGCGCTTTGCTACAAGTCCTGCAGCATGTTTTCTCCTTCTCTCCTTTCTATAGGATGAGATTTGGTGTCCCGTTGGGGCGGGTCCAGTAAAATGCTAGAATTTTATATAAGAGGTGATAGATGAGTGAGCCAAAGCCCGAGATCATGCCCACTGCGGAGCCATTAATGGCAGGCAAAAGGGGACTGATCATGGGGGTGGCGAACGAGCGTTCGCTTGCTTGGGGTATTGCGCGCTCAGTCGCTGAGAACGGTGGTCAACTTGCATTTACATATCAAGGAGATGCTTTAGCTCGCCGGGTAGGGCCGCTCGCAGAGTCACTGGGCTCTAATATCGTGTTGCCATGCGATGTCAATGATGATGATGCGCTGGACGCAGTATTCGATGACATTTCTGACCGTTGGGATGGCCTGGATTTCGTGGTTCACGCAATTGCTTTCTCAGACAAGGAAGAGTTGAAAGGTCGTTATATCGATACTAGTCCCGAAAATTTTGCTCAGACTATGCAAATTTCTTGTTACTCGTTTACGGCAATTTGTCGGCGGGCGGCAGCGCTAATGCGTGAAGGTGGAAGTCTGTTAACCTTAACGTACTACGGTGCTGAAAGAGTGATTCCACACTACAATGTAATGGGAGTTGCGAAAGCAGCACTTGAGGCCAGCGTGCGGTACCTCGCCGCAGATTTAGGTGGGGATGGTATACGTGTGAACGCGATTTCAGCTGGACCAATTAAAACCTTAGCGGCGAGCGGGGTCGGAGATTTTCGTTACATTCTAAAATGGAATGAGTTGAATGCGCCGTTGCAGCGCAATGTTACGATCGCAGATGTGGGTGGATCGGCTTTGTATTTATTAAGTGACTTGAGTTCTGGCGTGACTGTAGAAGTGCACCATGTTGATTCGGGTTATCATGTAGTTGGCATGAAAAGACCTGATGCGCCAGATATTTCAACGGTGTAGTGGGCGCATGCCTGGTAACAGCTTTGGACAGGCCTTTCGATTTACTACTTGGGGCGAAAGCCATGGGCCTGAAATTGGTTGCGTGATTGACGGGGTACCACCTCGACTCGCGCTTACAGAAGCTGACATACAGTACTGGCTGGACCGTCGTCGTCCTGGCCAGTCACGTTTTACCACACAACGCCGCGAGCCGGACGCAGTCAAAATTGTTTCTGGCGTTTTCGAAGGTGTGACTACAGGGACGCCAATCGGCCTAATTATAGAAAATAAAGACCAACGGTCGCGCGACTATAGCGAAATATCAGAAAAATTCCGGCCAGCTCATGCAGACTATACATACCTAGAAAAGTACGGCGTACGAGATTATCGAGGCGGCGGAAGGTCAAGTGCGCGTGAAACCGCAATGCGTGTAGCGGCTGGGGCAGTGGCGAGAAAAGTGATTAGTGATGAAATTAAGATTCGGGGAGCATTGATCCAAATTGGTGATCAGGCTGTCAACCGGTCTGAATGGGATTGGGCCGAGGTTGAACGGAACCCTTTTTGGTGTCCGGATCGCAAAACGGCGGCGGAGTGGGAAATCACATTGGAATCAGTACGCAAAGAAGGACTCTCCCTTGGTGCTGTGATCGAAATAATTGCGAGCGGAGTGCCCGTGGGACTTGGAGAACCGGTTTATGATAAATTGGATGGAGCCCTCGCGAGTGCCATGATGAGCATAAATGCTGTCAAGGGCGTAGAAATTGGTGCCGGTTTTGCTGTTGCTTCTATGACAGGAGAAGAAAACGCTGACGAAATGCGCCGCGGAGAAAATGGCAAACCGATATTTCTCAGCAATAATGCAGGAGGTATCCTCGGGGGTTTAAGTACTGGTCAGGATATTGTAGTGCGCTTTGTCGTGAAACCGACGAGTTCAATTCTGAAGCCCGTGCGTACAGTTGACATTCATGGTCACGATACTGAAATCGTTACCAAGGGTCGGCACGATCCGTGCGTTGGGATTCGTGCTGTGCCCGTAGGGGAAGCCATGATGGCTTGCGTTCTTGCGGACCATACGGTTCGACATCGCGGCCAGGTTGGCTCCTCCGAATAAAAGGTTTATCCAGTTTAATCAAGCCGGCTGTGCGAAGTTATTGCGTCACGGAGGGTGCACCGCAAGGTTTTCGACCGTTTGTGTTGGGGGTGGTTCGCCTGTTTACAGAGTGACCTCAATCAATCTGGTTTCTCGTGTCGAATCGATTGGCATTTCAACGCCGAATCATCCAATTATAAAAGCCTGAGCAAACAAGTATCAATAGGGCTATGGCAGCCCCGTCAATTACATACGGTCCCCAGATCCCCAGAATACGCCCACTATGAAGATCGAGGAGAACCCTTTCCCATGGCAAGCCCTGGCCTCGGTACGCCCTTAGGACATTATCCTCGATTGCGTCAGGTGCGCCAGTGACTTGCACCCAATTCGGCATCTGATCTGCCTGTTGCCAAACCAAAAAAGTGGAATTGGTAGAGAAGACCCCCATGTGGGTATCTATATATATATGGCGATCACGCCATCCGAGGCGCGAGACTTTGGCCGGCAGATCAATAATTCTCTCTATTAAGCTCCCGTCCTGATCAAAAAGATACAAAGCATCGGGGGTTGTTACAACAAACCTTTCGCGCACCTGTAGTGCACCCTTTACGCTGCCGACATGTTTGTAAATTAGTGCTCCGTCCCAAAAAAGATGGCCGTCCAATTCTGTCACCCAATGATTGTCGACCTTATAACTGACTGACTCGTTGGCTGGTGCAACGCCATACCAGTTAAGCAGCCACTCGGTGGTAATATAACGCTGATCGAGAGCCAGTCGGTCCGTGTGGTTTAGAGCGATTCCCGTGACCAACAATATTAAAAACAAGAAGGCGGCGGCAACTCCCAATCGGCCGTGCCAGCGAAGTACGGAATACGCAAATTGAATGCGACGCCTGTTAAAAAGTTTTCGTTTGGGCTTAACCGGGGTTAATTGTTTCATGAAGATACAACGCAAGGCGCGACAGTCGAGTTAGGGCGCTTACCGACAATGTGGCGCCGGAGATGCCGTCGATAGAACGGCTGAGTTGGTGATTTTCGACTAATTGCGCTCCTATAAATTGGTCGGTAAAGAATGAATGGCGCACTTCCCAGCCGCGACTCTCGCGATAGACTAACACGGTAATACGTTCAATGAAGCCGTTGTCTATGACAATGCCCGTTGTAATCGGCTTGACTTTACCGATTTCCTCAAGGATCCAGGCACTTCGTGTATCCCGGGTCCAGTATCGTATGCGTCTTGGACCTTTGCTATGGGTCATTATTGCATTGGTATCGGCCCGGAGGTTTTTCGTAACCCATACTACTTTGGGGTCAGGGACGGCACCGGCGAATACCTGTGCCAAAAAATCCTTCGGTGCCAGGTAAACTTGCTCGGCTATTGCTGTCGTGCGCCACAGACACAGCATGCCCAATATGACCAACCAAAAAAGATAAGTTTTAGTACGAGATACCACTTTAATGCTGGGAGAAAAGAAGGCCCCTTTTGGCCCCCCCTCTTCTAATCCCCTGCCTCCATTCTAAAATCTAGAATTGCCAACCAATACCAAGATTTAGCCTATCGGAGCCAGTGCCTTCCTGAAGGCTGACCTGATTGTAGTCGCCTTTGACCACGACGCCTGGATGCAGCCAATAATTAAATCCGACATCAAATTGTTGCTCTTCGCTGTCCGTATTATCCCCAGCCCGACTATCGAACTTTCCATAGCGCAAAAATACGCCGAGGGTGCCATCCCCGTTAGCTCCGCCATCGGGAATCGAGAATCGATACGACGGCTCAATATAGTAACCCCATTGCTCTTCACGTCCGAAAGCGGCAGGTCCAACACCGGCTGTACCATTTTCGAGATCCCATTCAGCATAGAGCGCTCTTAGTCCCCAACCACCTAAAAGGATGTTTGCATTGATGTTGTAGAGCCAAGCGCCAATATCAAGCTGATCCCCAGGGTCATTTTCGTCATTAGTACCCTGGGTAATATCGTATTGATACTGCACGGCAGCTGATAAATTTACACCGGGCATTCCACTCCATTTAACGCGGCCTGTCACAGCCGGGTCTGTGGCAGTGGCTTCGGCAACCTTTTGGCGCCCGCTTCGGATACGGTACGCGTTATTGCCGCTTACGGGCGTTTGCAGTCCGGAGTGGACGAAG
Organism: uncultured Alphaproteobacteria bacterium; assembly: GCA_913044255.1. Taxonomy (GTDB): domain Bacteria; phylum Pseudomonadota; class Alphaproteobacteria; order UBA7887; family UBA7887. The sequence goes on along the minus strand of CAJWOI010000285.1, from coordinate 67 downwards.
AGGTCATAGCCCAGCCCCTGTTCACCCACCATCCCGCTCGTGCCGGCTCCTGCTTCCCACCACGTTG
>CAJWOI010000284.1 GCA_913044255.1 uncultured Alphaproteobacteria bacterium | reverse complement strand
CAGCCAAATCGCTTGACAAGTGTCTGACAAATAGGCCTGAAAAGTGCTTTTTCGTCATGAGAAAGGTCTCAGGCCGGGCATTTTATTCGCCCGCGGAGTCTTTGAAACGGTCACGACCAGTTTGCCGACCGGCACCCCTCCGGCCTTCAATCGCTTGATCTGGGCCTGGGGCCCACATTTTTACGTCGACATCTAAATTCCGGAGCGAGGTGAGTAACTTGTCAACGCTCACAGCCACTTGCGCTGTAATTTGATGGTGGCCCTCTTCGTTCAAGTACGACTTGGTAATTTTCAAAGATTTTAAATAACCGGAGCTTTGGTCTAAAATCCGGTATTTGATTTTCTCACGGTGGGTGTCGAGCGATTTAGCTCGGACATAACGCTCCATCACCTGGTAAACGGCAATTTCACCTGTATATTTAATTGCGCTCTCGCGCGTAAATCCAGATCCCTCTACCAGCACCTGATCGACTGTTTCTGCTTCCGCCGAAAGCCCAATTAGGCAAACAATAATCGTGCATCCACAGCGACTTAGGTGCCTTTTACCATACGAAATGATCCATAAGAGTCTCTGGCGGGGGGCAGAAGAGCTTCGATCCGTTGTATCTATGGTGGTTGGGTTCCCATTTGTCATGCTCAAGTGGTGCGCCGTACTTAATATTAGGGACAGATCGACGTTGACCGTACCCTATCGGGCCCTTTCGCGGGGAATATTATATTTCCAGAAGGCCGAAGCGGTAAGAATTGTTTAAGATAGGTTGGATGAACGATACCAAAGCGATAAAACTCTTTACGTTTTAGGGATATAAACCTATTTACTTCATAATTTAGTAGAGAGAAGCAGAATTGTCAGATGGCAGGAGAACCATGAAGGTGGGGCGTTTTACGGTGTACCGAGGCATCGAGGGAAACCAGGTGGTATGAATTACTTGATCAAGATTATGTGTGTAGTTGCCGTTTTTGGTGCGATCGCCATTTCATCCGTCACGGCCACGCCGCCACCAAATTATCCGGTGGAGGCATTTGATGAAGTGACCCAATGCATGGCGGACCCGACTTGTGTGGTTCCGATCGAGGAGCGAGTCGATGGCGATGTCGGATTGGCAGAGAACCTTACTTACCGGAATCCAGTCTGCGTGTCAGGTTGTATTATTGTTTGCAGTACACACACGTGTTGGTGCGAGGCCGACGAAAAATGCGAATAAGATGCATCGGGCCGCATAGTATGCAGCCCGACTTAGACTTCGGTTATGGAGGCCTGTGTTAGGACATTGGCTCAAGAAGCGGTTAGTTTGTTTTCGAACTGGTTACTATGATTTCGGCGGATGCGGCCGTCTTGACGCCGTCCGATTCAATCCAGGTGATTTCAATTGTACCCGTCTCTACGGCCTTTAACTTGAACCTCAGATAGGGATTGGTTGCCACACCGTTGAACCAATCAGCGGAGAACACCAACTGCCCGTTGTAGTGACATTCACAACGTTCAATGAGGAAACGAGGAATTAACTCACCGGTGTCAGGATTCCGACGCCGCCCCGTCTGCATTACATGCTCAGCTAGGCACTTAACCTCGATGATCTCACCTTTTTGGGCCGTTTCAGGCACTTTAAGCCGTCGGTGCCGGCTGTCATTGGTTGCCAAGATTCAGTACCTTCTAAATGACCTTCTAAATGCAGCCACCAGCAGTGACACTAACGAATCGTTGTGTCATGCCCACTGTACCGTCTGCCATGTTTGCCACGAAGGTAAGCTCTGACGATGCGTGCATTCGACATCGAAGCACGACAGAAGCTTCCCCGCAGGCAGGTGTAAAGTGGTAACGGGCTATCTCAGGGGTTGGGTTCACCATGCCGATCACATGAACGGTTTTTGGGTAGTCGTTGTTCGTCATAGTACAATTGACCGTAAACGAAGCGGGGACGGAGCTGCCGTCCTCTGCAATATCTGGGACCGTGGCGTCGATCAGCCCCTCACGTGCTGGCCGTCCTTGCAATACTTCTTGCACGATTCTTTGTGCCTTCTCGTAATTAATGGCTAATTCGGAATCTGGTGTTGAACGGGCCAGTGGGTCATCGCCCAGCACCTCAGGCTCGGACGTTTGTGCTAGAATTTGCCCCTCCCCCAACACTAGCCCTATGACTCCGGCACGGATAAGTAACTTTCGGCGATGTATGTTGATACTATTCATTTCACTCCAACAGGTTCTCGGGAGATTTCATGCCACGGCATTACCGAAATACTTTATCAGCGGAACTGGATGCCCCAAACTTCCCAACTTTTTAAATTTCCCACGTAAATAAAGTTAAAACCGGGGCTGTAGCTGGCACAGCCCCGGGGTACTAATCTCTGGCTTTAATAAAGATTAGCTTATTAACTGTTCGCAGCCCAACTTCGTCATGGGGGCACGGCAAGGTCAAAACTTCGAACGAATGTATGTTAAACGGTAGACTGCGCGTACACAATCATTCATGAATCGACAAGTGCGGTAAAAATTATAGATTGATACTACGAAGCTTCTCGAGGCGGATTTCCTCTGATAACATCGCCCTCCCGCGATCAATATCGTGTTCGAGGGCAAAGGGTTTACGATTGGAACTGAAAGGGAAATTAAAAAAAGTGAGAAAGAATTTATCACGAAGGAATTTTCTATTAGGGACGGCTGGTGCCACGGCTGGAATAGTGCTTGCTGGTACAGATGGCAAAACCCCTCTCGCAGACGTTGATCCGAACACAGGTCTTATGCGGGATGGCATCCCTATACGGCCACCAACGCTCATCGTTGAAAATAAGGCTGAACTGCCGCCGAAGAGGGGGCTTCGTGCTGTAGTCGTTGGGGGTGGTTGGGGCGGCTTGACCATAGCCAAGCACCTCAAGTTGAGAGCTCCAGAGTTGGAGGTAGTCGTTATCGAACGACGATCGATGTTTATGTCGTGCCCGATTAGCAATCTTTGGCTTGCCGGCTTGGTGGATTTTGATTTTATCACGCATAGTTTCGTCGAGGCAGCGCGAAACAATAATTACCTATTTTTCCAAGCCACAGTGCTGGATGTCGATCGCGAAAAAAAGCTTGTGTACACCGAACAAGGTTACATGGAGTATGACTATCTCGTCCTTTCTCCAGGGATAGACTATGACTACGGTGCTATCGGTGTTCATGATGCCGAGGAGAGGTACGAGCTAATGCATCGGTACCCAGCGGCGTTTAAGCCAGGCTCTGAGCACATTACCCTGAAGGATAAAATAGATAACTTTGAAAAAGGTTTGTTCCTTCTGACTGTTCCTAGCGGCAACTATCGCTGCTTGCCGGCACCATATGAGCGTACTTGCATGATTGCCTCAGTATTCAAACGAAAAAAAATCCCGGCAAAAGTTCTGCTCCTTGATCACACGCACGACATCAAAATTAAGGGTGTGGGATTTCACGCTGCGTTCAACGAATTGTACAAGGACTACGTAGAATACGTTCCGTCTGTAAGTCTTGTTAAAGTAGATCTGGACAGAAAGAGCGTCAGTGACGAGTTTGATGACTATCAATTTGACGACGCAGCAATTTATCCCCGTATCCGGGCATCACGTTTGATTGAGCACCTGGGACTGGTCCAGGACTCAAGCCCGCAAAAAGAAGCACGAATTGATATGCACCGGAATCACATTCACGATGATAGGCACGTCTACGTAATTGGGGACTCGCGTTCCACTGGGTATTCCAAAAGCGGCAGCACTGCGCAAGCGGAGGCGCGTTATGTAGCGAAAGTTATTGCCGGACGCATCAAGGGAGTAGAAATTCCGTGGGAAAGCCCAGACACTACGTGTTATTCAATGGTGGGTGCAGAACCGATGGAAGCAATTTATTTTGGCTCGAAATATTTGCCTCCGCAGAGTGCGGGTACTGCCATGGACAACGAGCGCTTCAGAGATTATTGGATCGACAGTGGAGCTGCGTTCGCGTGGCGAGACCGTAATATGAACCGAAGTGCAGAGATGGGGCACGAGATGATCGGTTGGGCACTTACGCATTATGCTGAAATGTTTGGAAGTTCCGAAATGTTCTAATGGTGGCTCTGAAGTCTTGCGAATTAAAACCTATCTTTATGTTTGTATGGGAAAATTAAACACATCCTGGGTTGCTATCGTTTCGTTGCCGGCGATGGCCTCAGGATTTGTTTGTATAAATTTGTTCGGTATCATGGCGGGTGCTTCTGATCTGTACTCAGTCGGAGAGAGATTTCGTGACTGTTCGGTGTGCCCGGAAATGGTTGTGGTGCCTGGCGGCGATTTCGTGATGGGTTCTCCTTCTCAGGAAGTGGGACGCACCCAGCA
>CAJWOI010000283.1 GCA_913044255.1 uncultured Alphaproteobacteria bacterium | reverse complement strand
GCCGCGCCGGTTGCTTTCGCGTTGGAGTCGATCATCGATGAGCTGGCGGACAAGCTCGGCATGGATTCACTTGATTTCCGGTATAAAAATGTGTCCCGTGAGGGAGATTTGATGCCCGGCGGCAACACTCTTCCCACCATCAACCTCGATCGTGTGCTCGATGAGGTAAGGCAGCACCCCTGCTGGACCACACTTCTTGATGGCCCCAACCAGGGCCGCGGACTGGCCATCGGCATGTGGAACATGCCCGGAGGTACGATCAGTTGCCAGGTCAATGTCAACTATGACGGCACGCTCAACCTGGTGCTTGGAATAGTCGACCTGTCTACCACTCGGGCTACGCTCGCTCAGATTGCTGCTGAGGAATGCGGTCTAGATTTCGACGAGATCAACGTGGTGATTGGCGACACCGATTCGGTGTCCTATTCCGATGCAACAGCCGGAGACCGCGTGACATATGTTGCTAGCAAAGCGGTAATAACCGCCTGTGAAGATTTGATCTTGAACATGAAAAAGCAAGTGGCGCAGCAGTTCTCGGCCTCTATCGAAGACGTGAAGTACGAGAAGAAAAAATTCACAATCGTAGACGCTCCCGAAAAGTCGATGACATGGTCAGAACTCGCTCTAAATTCAGTGGTTCCACATAGTGGTCAGGGCGGTGGGGCACTCGCCGGATTCGCAAGCGCGAGCGAAATCATGCACGACGAGGCAATAGCCCCCAACGGTTCAGCACACGTTGCCGATGTTGAAGTCGACCCCCAGACAGGAAAAGTCCAGATTCTGCGATACACGGTATTTCAAGACGTCGGGCGTGCCATCAATCCGGCCGGAGTGGAAGGTCAGATGCAAGGTGGAGCGGTACAGGGAATTGGCTGGGCGCTGTCTGAAGAACTCCAGTACGACGACGATGGCAGGGTCGAGAACGCCTCATTACTTGATTATCGGATACCCACAATTTTGGATGTCCCGAGTATCGACACGGTCGTATTGGAGTATCCGTCACCCGATCACCCGTACGGAATTCGGGGTGTCGGACAGGTGCCGATAGTCCCACCGGCGGCAACCATCGGAAACGCCATTTTCAGAGCGACTGGTGCCCGATTGGATGAGCTACCAATGAAGCCAGAACGGGTGCGATTGGCAATAGTTGCATCAAATAAACCGGATCACTCACAATCAAATTAACCCCCAAATTAATAACGCTCTAACGCTACAAATACGGAATAGGAGACTCTAGATGGGCGCTTTTGAAGATGTTGCACTTGATCTACTCGGAGGAGTTGGTGGCGGAAGGCCATCACCGAGATTAGTAGAACTCAGGCCATTTCTGGCTTCCAACTACATCGAGGATGCGGCGCAGTTCATTATCGACAATCCGGGCCGAGCCTTCATTATCACCGGATTTTTCATCCCTGTTCCCTACACGGATCCACTGCCCCTGACAGGATCTGTAGAGACAGACGGGCCCCCTGGTGCTTACTTTCTTGGTCGAGCGCTCGAACAGCTCGACTATGAAGTGACATTCATTGCGGACAAGTGGTCAAATCTTGTATTCAACAACATTAAAGACGTAGGAGAATACGTTGAGTTCCCGATCGTCAGCGAAGACGAAAGCAGAGATTTTGCAAATCAGCTTTTGAGCGAGAAGAATCCGTCCATTGTGATCGCCACGGAACGATGCGGCGCCACCAGTGATGGAAGGTATCTGAACGGTAGGCGATGGGACATCACAGAATTCAGCGCCAAAACCGACTTCTTGATGAATGATCGGGTTCAATCAGTTGGCATCGGCGACGGCGGGAACGAGATGGGCATGGGTAACTTTGCTCCCTTCATCAAGGAGATTCCTCATGGTATGGACGACCCGTGCGTAACCAGCTGCACTAAGCCAATTCTTGGACGCAGCTCAGACTGGGGCTGCTACGCCATAATCGCCGCGCTATCAAAAATAGTCGGACGGGACCTCATTCCCACGGGCGACGAGGTGACGCAGTTCATTATCGATATTGTCGATAAGGGCGTAGTAACCGGAACAGGAAGAGTTCAGTACGTCGTGGACGACCGCTCGCTGGACGACCAACGAGAAATTCTCGACAACCTGCGTGCCCTCTTGTAAGCCGAATAGTTCGTAGTAAATTATCGGCCAGAATAACGTGCTGGCCGATATGAAAAAAAACAGAACTGCTACAATAAGTGGAATGAACCACTTCATTGAAAGAGGAAAATATGGCAAGGGATGGAATGAAACGACTAGGGCTATTAACCCCACCAGCCAACACCACGATGGAAGACGACTTCGCTCGTTGGATGCCAGACTCAGTCAGGCTTCACACAAACCGGTTGACTGCTCCAGACAATTGCACCAACGTGGAGTATCTGGAGGCTATAGCTGAACTCGTTAGCGAAAGCTCCCGGCTCCTAAATCAGGTTCCCATAGATGTCATCGCTTTTGGATGCACGAGCGGAAGCTTCCTGCACGGCCCGGGATACGATAACAAGATCACGAATGAGATCAAGGATGCGACTGGTGGGGTAAGCACGGTAGTCACCGCGGCCGCTGTCGTCGACGCCCTCAAGGCTTTGAACGTAAAAAAAATATCAGCCTGCTCTCCGTATACCGATGTGATTAACGAGCGGCTAAAAGAGTTCTACTCTCACGCAGGGTTCGACATCCTTAAGTTCGCAGCAGTAGACCCAAAACGCATCAACACCATCCATGACGCACCGCCCGAAGTAGCACTTGAACTGGCACTCTCCGTCGACACTCCCGAGTCGGAGGCGATATTCATCAGTTGCACAGCTTTTAACGGCGCATCCGAGGTAATCGAAGAGTTGGAGCAAAAGACCGGCAAGCCCGTAGTCACCTCCAACCAGGCGACCTTCTGGTGGTGCATGCGCGAGATGGGCATTGGTGAGGCTATCCCTGGCGGCGGAACCCTGATGGGACAGGAAAGGCCGGTAGAGGCCGCGGTTCTCTAAACGAGCTTCACACGGCGTGCCGCTCTGTTGAGGGGTGGAGGAACACTGGCGTGATCAAAGCCTTTACGTGACTCAATTTGAGCTATGAACTCAAAAAGCCCTAGTGAAAACGCCAGGGCTTTTTGTTGCGTGTTATTTGATTACCGCTTCGGTACAGGGCTTCCCATTAAACCTCTCCCGACCAGTGGGGATCGGTTGTTGCTAAAGTCACTCACTCAACATCAGGATCGGTAAGCATGCTAATTCTGACGGCGCAAGACTATACGATCAACGATTCAGTCAACTGCCTGTATGCAATCAGGATGTCAATTGTTGTCAGGTTTCCTGTCTAAAAGTTCGGGTCCATGGAAACATCCAGGAACCCTATGGGACCGCGGTCATCGGCGTACCACAAGCGGTCGTCCTTCATCGTCATGCCATGCACCTGGACGGGGTCGAGTACCCTGAACGCGTCATAACAGCGTCCGTCATCAATGCGGTGCCGGCTAACCACGCCAAAGGCAGTATCGGCGATCCACACATGCCCTTCCTCTTCGGCCCATGCCAGGCCGTGGACCCGGAAACCAGGGACCTTCATTCGATGTATTTCCTGCCAGTTATCTGTATCGATGACGTGCAAATATTGAGAAGGTGGCGAGGCTACGTAGAGCTTCCCGTCCTTCCATTCGAGCCCATGGTCGCCGGTCGGCTGAGAATGACGGCCTGAGTTCGCTTCCAATTTTTCCCTCGTGGCGTTGATTCCTGCACCAACACCCGGATACTTTTCAACGGTTTTTCCAGTTCCAATATCGAGTTGGTATATCTCGCAACTGTATGTCGACGCTATCCACAGGTAGCCACCACCCAGCGTTATCCCGCTTGATTTATCGGTCTCGGTCGGCACCTCGTGAAGTACCTCGCCTGACGCCCAGTCAACTTTGTAGACGCGGTCGTTGCCCTGGTCGATGATCCACAGACCATCGTCATCTGCCTGGAGCCCGTTTGGCCTTGGACCCGGCGAATTGAATTGGAAGATCGAATCAGCAACTTTATGGGGCATCGGGTCTCTCGAATAACAGGGATGATGGTGTAGAACGCCAGGCGTCGCTAAAGCCGTTTCGATCGGTTTTCTGACAATTGGTCTGTGCCGGTATTGTAGTGGGTTATCACCTTGCATGAAAGCGGATAAACATGCTCGTCGGCAGACAATTTTCATGATTCAGGAATTTTGGCGAAGGGCTTTGTGATTCGGCCTCGGCCTGGCGCGTTCGAGCGACTCAACAATTAAACCCCCAACCGATCCTCCAGCAACCAGCACAGACATTGCCATTCCGCGCCGTTTTTTAAACCACCGTACGACTATGA
>CAJWOI010000282.1 GCA_913044255.1 uncultured Alphaproteobacteria bacterium | reverse complement strand
CTGATTTTAATGTTTCGTATATAAGTAATTTAAAAACTCGAAGAAACATTCTGACAGAAATCGGAATTGATCAGGTCATAGAACTAGATTTTGGAACAGCCATTCAGAAATTATCCGCCGAAGAATTTGTATCCGAACTTCAACATCTAATTGAATTAAAAGCATTAATAGTTGGACCAAATGCAAAAATCGGATTTGACCGATTAGGAATCGAGAAACTCTCGTTATCGAAAAAATTATCTAATGTAGATTTCATAGAAGCCCCTACTAAAATCGCAAACGGCTGCGCAGTCTCTAGTTCGGCCATACGAAATGCAATCATCAAGGGTCATTGCGAGTTCGCTGCCACAATGCTCGGAAGGAATTACTCTATCTCAGGGGTAGTTGTAGAAGGAGATAGGCGGGGCCGAGAATTAGGTTTCCCAACTGCCAACATTCGACCAGATTCGACGATCACTGTACCCGGGAATGGAATTTACGCAACGTTAGTTGAAATTGACGGGAAGTCACATAAAGCAGCTACAAGCATAGGTGTACGACCAACCTTTGAAACCAGTGGGATTCGTACAATTGAGGCTTTCCTTCTAGACTTTGATGGGGATCTGTACGGTCAGCAAATACAAATTGAGTTCATATCGCGCACTAGAAGTGAAATCGCTTTTGAATCCACCGAAAAACTAACCAGTCAAATGAATAAAGACGTTGATGAAGTCAGGAATATTCTGGCGAAATAAGCGACGCAACTCAAATTCCAATAACGGGACATACTTATGACCACATATACAGAATTTGCAAACGTAGCAGAAGAACTCGAATGGCGCGGGGCGTTATTTGACGCAACTCCAGGAGCCCTGCACGCTCTGGCAACCAAAAAAGTTTTGTGCTACAACGGCTTCGATCCAACAGCTAGTAGCCTTCACATTGGAAACCTAGTCCCGATCATGGGTTTAGTACGCCTTCAACGCCACGGTCATACCCCAATAGCTCTAGTGGGTGGTGGAACTGGAATGATCGGAGATCCCTCTGGCCGGGTAGAAGAACGCACCCTAATGTCAGTAGCACAGATTGACGAAAATGTGGATGCGATTCGCCTTCAACTCGAACCGTTTCTAGATTTCGATGTTAAATCCAATCCCGCTCGTATTGTTAACAACGCAAGCTGGCTACGAGCTACCAATCTGTTGGAATTTCTCCGCGATATCGGTAAACACTTCACGGTAAATTCCATGATGGGACGAGAATCGGTTAAGGGTCGATTTGATCGCGATAGTGGGATTTCATTTACTGAGTTCAGCTATCAGTTACTACAAGCCTATGATTTCCTGAGACTATTTGAACAAGAAAAGGTTGGTTTCCAAGCTGGTGGCAGCGATCAATGGGGCAATATTCTCGGAGGCGTTGAACTAATTCGCAAAATTCATGGAGCTGACTCAGACGGTAGACCGCGAGCGCACGGTATCGTTTATCCACTGGTCGTCAGCTCAACGGGTGAAAAATTTGGCAAGTCGATTGACGGCGCTCCGACATTGGACCCCAATCAAACGTCGCCTTACAAGCTATATCAGTTTTTTTTAAACGTGGCTGATGCAGATGTCGTGCCATATACAAAATTGTTTACCCTATTAAATCAAGTACACATAGGAAACTTAATAGAAGCTGTCAGTGTTGAACCCGAAAAACGCGAAGCTCAACGAACTCTGGCTGAAGAAGTCACACGAACTGTCCATGGAGAAAACGGGCTCGCTCAAGCACTAAAGGTTACCCAAGCATTCTTTGGCGATAATATTTCCGCTCTATCGTCGGACGAGATGGAAGATGTACTTAGCGGATCGCCTGTAACGGAAATCAATCGAGATCAACTAACTGGTAATGGAATGAAGTTCTCTGAGCTAGCTATCGCAGCTGGATCTGGCAAATCTAACGGAGACGTGCAACGTACAGTCGAGCAAGGCGGCATGTCACTCAATGGGGAGCAAATCAAAGATGCAGGTCGAGCGGTTCTAATGAAGGATCTTGTTGATGGTCGACTAATGGTCATACGCAGAGGGCGAAAAAACTACGCTATCGTAAAACTGACAGATTAGGTTTTACATTTACAAGTAAATATCATTTCCCATCGCCCTGTCTCCGATCATTTGATTTCTATGTAGATTTTTGCAATGGAATTGCAACCGTTTTATCTAACGAGAGTTAGAATCTTTTATAGTCATTGGTCAAGATGACCACTATCTATAAGAATCACTATTAACTCACAAGTATGGAGCACTTTGTTGGCCAGCCATAATCAGCCAAATCTTAGAATCCCAGGTCCTGTGCCACTACCTGAAAACGTATTGGCAGTGGCAGGATCTCAAATGATCAATCATCGCGGTCCAGAGTACGCAGAAATGCTTGATCAGATGTCTGCCAATTTAAAAACCGTTTTTATGACCAATAATGACGTTTACTTCATAACAGCTTCTGGTACTGGAGCGATGGAGGCCGCGTTAGTCAACACAATCTCACCAGGAGATAAGGTCCTATCAATAATCATCGGCGCTTTCGGTGAAAGATTTGCAGAAATCGCAGAAGCATATGGGGCTAATGTAGACAGACTTGATTTCGAACTAGGCAATGCAGCTGATCTCGATGCAGTGCGAGAAAACATAAAGAAAAATCCGCAAATAAAGGCTGTAATCTTCACACACAACGAAAGCTCAACCGGTGTCTCTAACCCTCTAAAAGAACTGTGCTCACTCATACATGAAGAATCTGATGCGCTCATCTTAGTAGACGCTGTTTCCAGTGCAGGGGGAGTTCCGATCGCGGTAGATGCTTGGGGTATAGATGTTGTCGCAACCGCATCACAAAAAAGCTGGGTTTCGCCACCAGGAATCGCAATGGTCACGTTTTCCAAAAAAGCCTGGTCTGCTTATGCCAAATCTACAATGCCAAAATACTACCTTGACATTCAGCAGTACGAAGATTTCCTTAAGATAGGACAACCACCCTTCACCCCATGCCTCCCGGCTATGTTCACGCTGAAAATCGCCTTGGAATCAATGGTCGAAGAGGGTATAGAGAACGTATTTCAACGGCACCATGAAATTGCAGAACACACTCGTAAAGGAGCCTCATCCATAGGGCTGGATCTGCTGCCAGACCCCAAGTTTGCATCCGATACCGTGACTGCCATTAGGCTACCTGATGATGTAGACGGGAAAAAGTTTTTGAGTAACGTAAATGACAACTTTAACGTCGTATTGGGAGGCGGACAAAAATCTTTAACGGGAAAAATTTTTAGGATTGGACATATGGGATGGGTCGAAAAAAGTCATATAGACGAAGCTTTAAATGCTGCCAGTGAAACACTCATTCATATGACCTCATAGTTCATTAAATTTATCGTAATGAACTTCATCAGCACACGGCGTGATTTTAAGCACAACTTAAAACCAGAATCCATTATTTTAATAGCTATGACCCTCGCGCTGTCGGTGGCCTGCGGCAGTGACGTTGTCGACCAGTCGCATACTTCTAATCTCGATGATAATTCTTCGGCTTCAGAAAAAATTCAAACTGAAAAAATACAGCCGTCGGAACAAACAGCATCCCCCACCTCAAACAAAGCACCAGATTTTAGCCTTCCCTCAATCCAGGGTCGTACATTCACTCGTTCGGATTTTGAAGGCGACAAAACCGTTCTGCTAGTTTTTTATAGAGCATTTTGGTGAGCTGCATGTAAGAGACAACTCGTGGAGTTGCAAAAACACAAACAAGTCTTTGACAAGAAAAAAGTTCAAATTCTTGCGATAAGCACTGATGACCTAAACGGCTCATTAGAATTGGCTTCCAAAACAGATATCGAATTCCCTTTGTTGTTTACCTCCGCAGACTCTGATGTGCCAGATTCATACGGGGTTTTCAACCTGTTTGGAGATGAGTTGGCATCAGCCTCAATGTTTCTGATAGATAAAAGAGGTGAGATTGTGTGGAAGAGTATCGGAGAAACAACTAGTCACTTCGTCAGTTCTGAAAAAGTATTACAACAAATCAACTCCCCTCAGCTAAGTCAATAACAAAGGATAGTCGACTGTTACAGGGTTTCTCCGAATTGCTGAATCACCGCACCTGCGGGAGGCTTTGGAAAGAAATTCGTCGTTTTAGCAGGTAATCGCCAGCCACGGGTAACGATCGAAACAAATTCACCAAGCGGTACCGGCCGCATAATGAACGCCATTCGAGCTGATCCATCGTCAACGCGACGAACTATCAATTCAGGGTCATGATGCGGACTGATGATCTGCTCTTCACGTTCGCCATCCACGACGGGTCGAATTACATGC
>CAJWOI010000281.1 GCA_913044255.1 uncultured Alphaproteobacteria bacterium | reverse complement strand
ATTGGATGAGGTTTTAAAAGAAAGCTTGCGTCTAGCGAAAATCGTCACTGACGTTATGACCACAGGCGCTGCATGTCGTACATACAACGTACTCGTAGCTGAAGACAGACGGGTGGCAGCCGCTCTAATTGCGCTTCGATGATACTACAGAAACCCAGCAGAAACCGCCCATAAATAGCCCTCGCTTACTGTTTAGAGCAAGTGTGCAAGTATGATCACTATCGCTATTTGTGCACCTTGTTTACACCGGCCTAGTCACGTCCAGCCTTGTGGGCACTATACGCTTTCAATTTGGAGTTAGCCCGCACTCCCGAAATGGTTTCTCAGCCAACGCTTGGCCAGTTGCGCCTTAATTGGTGGCGGGAATAATTGGGGGGACTTTTTAGGGGTGAAATTTCTGATCATATGGTCATAAGGCACTAGGGGGTACTCGTCAAAAGTTTACAACAACTCAAAAAAAATTCATGACTCTCATCTACGGGCGAATGCGGGACTTGACAGATCGACCTGCGGGCGCGTGGGACTCTCAAAGAGCTTGATGTTACTTAGAGGCGACCTCTGCCACGTTAATGAGGTTTTCTCTATACGCAATTATTAGTAATGATGTGCGCGCAAAAGCCGCAGGTCGAGAGATTGGCTTAGCTTTGGGTTGTATGGGGTTGATACGAAATTTCCCAATTGGTTCGGCCTCTCGCCGACCATGTTTTCCATCCACTATTCTTTCGAGGTTAGGTTGCAGACCCACAGAAAAATTTCTAGTGCCATCTCCACTGCTAAACGAAGCCGAGAAAACATTGGCGGATGAGGTTGAATTCCATCTTAGAAAAGTTAGAACGCTAGTACTTGATGCGGCCAAGGCAGCGCGCGGCATACTATCTTTGGGAGCGCTGTTAAGGCTTTATCTTGATCGCCTAGCCCGTGCTAAGTACAACCTCCTACATCAGATAGCCTACGCGCCAGTGTTTTGTGCTGTCTGGTGGCTCTAGGGGTGGCCTGGGGTCGAAATTTTACACTCCGACCATTTGTTGCCGCTGTTCCTTGAGCCACATGTCGAGATCGGTTAGTGCCCGCTGGCACATTTGTGGTCTGCGTTGAGTGCGTCTTACTTTGTCACTCAACGGGGGAAATAAACCGAAATTTACGTTCATTGGTTGGAACGTAGCGCTGCTGCCTTGGGCGGAAACGTGGCTGAGAAGTGCGCCCAAAGAAGTCGTTCTCGGGGGGGGAAGGGGTGTTTGGCCTAGTTTCTCCTGGGAGGCAAAACGGCCTGCCAACAGCCCCATCGCGGCACTTTCTACATAGCCTTCTACTCCTACAAGTTGTCCAGCAAAACGCAATCGTAGATCAGTCCTAAGTCTTAGGAAGGGATCCAGCAAAGCAGGAGAATTGAGAAAAGTGTTGCGATGTATTCCGCCCAGTCGCGCAAATTCAGCGTGCTCGAGGCCTGGGATCATTCGGAAAATTCGTTTTTGTTCACCGTAGGTCAGCTTGGTCTGAAATCCTACGATGTTGTAAAGAGTACCGAGTGAATTATCTTGGCGAAGCTGGACCACGGCGTGGGGTTTTTCTTTCGTGTGAGGATTGGTAAGGCCGACCGGCTTCATCGGTCCGAACCGTAAAGTTTCCGGCCCCCGCTCTGCCATCACTTCGATGGGTAGGCACGACTCGAAATAGGGTGTATCTCTTTCCCACTCGCGAAACTCAATCTTGTCGCTGGATAGCAGCTCAGCTACAAAAATTTCGTAGTCGGTCTTATTCAGCGGGCAATTGATATAAGCCGCCGTATCTCCTGCTGGACCCGGTTTATCATAACGAGATTGGAACCATGCTTTAGAAAGATCAACACTGTCTTTGTACAAGATCGGCGCAATTGCATCAAAGAAAGCTAAATGGTCCTCTCCGGTGAGATTGGTAATCGATTCTGCGAGACGGCTAGATGTCAAGGGACCGCTCGCGATGATTACCGAATCCCAGGACTCAGATGGAATATTTTTTATCTCACCTCTTTCGATGGTTATAAGGGGGTCAGATGTTAGGGCTTGTTCAACTTCATGCGCAAACATTTCTCGGTCTACCGCAAGTGCTCCGCCAGCCGGTACTTGATTCATGTCACCAGAAGACATGATCAATGAATTACAACGCCGCATTTCCTCGTGCAACAATCCGATCGCATTGTTAGTGGCGTCGTCGGAGCGAAACGAATTGGAGCATACTAACTCGGCGAGACAAGAAGTGTGGTGTGCATCAGTGGATTGAATTGGGCGCATTTCATGAACGACGACTGGCAAACCGGATTGAGATATTTGCCAAGCTGCTTCGGATCCTGCGAGACCTCCGCCGATTACATGAATGGGGGTTATCATTTGGCTCATTATCGTAGCTTCGAGAGTAACCTATGATTAGGGGGTGTAAAATGATCCTATGGAGCAGCGCTATATCTCTATTCCCATGTATAATTAGATGGGTAGGTTGGGGGCATGCTTTTACGCCTCAAATGGCGCCGTCCGATGTCGGCGGTGCACCGCACGCCTAATAGGCTCATATTTCGCTCAATCTCATCTGCGAATATTTTTAGAGCTCGAGCAACCCCAGCTTCGCCGCCAGCCGCTAAACCGTACAAATATGGCCGACCGGTCATACATGCTTGCGCCCCGAGGCCGAGGGCCTTAATTATGTCCGTTCCGCGGCGAATGCCACCATCAACAATGATGTCTGCTCTTCCTGCAACCGCGTCAACGATATCCGGTAACACGTTAACTGGTGCGGCGGCGTGGTCTAATTGGCGACCACCGTGATTCGAGACAACAATTCCACTGGCGCCAATTTCAACCGCGCGCAAGGCGTCTTCCCGGTTCAATATTCCTTTAATAGCGAATGGGCCGTTCCACTCACGGATCATCCAGGCAGCATCGTCCCACGTTACTGAGCGGTCAAACTGTCTATTGATGTAGGCGGCTTGCGAATTGAGGTCTCCCACGTTGTCGCCCATTTTATCCTTAACGTTTGCCAGCTGCGGTTGGCCCTGCGTGATAAGATTAAACCACCAAAGAGGATGGGAGACTAAATCCAAGGCGAGCTTACGTGTGAGACGAATTGGTGTGGTCATTCCGTTGTATAGGTCGCGTTGGCGATTGCCATATACCTGGACGTCAACGGTTAGGCAAAGGGCTTGATAATTTGCTGCACGGGCGCGTGCAATAAATTCACTTACAAGTCCACGATCTTTCCATACATATATTTGGAACCATTTGGGCCCATCTGTAAGTGTGCCAATTTCTTCGATTGAGACGCTGGAGCCTGAGGACAGCGAATACGTGAGTCCGGCGTCAGCCGCCGCGGTGGCCACTGCTTTTTCCCCTTGAGGGTGGAAAAGGCGGCTTAATCCGGTCGGAGCTAAAATTAGTGGCAACGGCATTCTTTGCCCCATTACCGTCGTCGTCATGTCTATATCCGAGACGTCGGTCAGCACCTCTGGCAAGAGGTCATATTGTCCGAAGCTGGAACTGTTGTCTCGCATACTAATTTCATCGTCAGCAGCTCCATCCAAAAAATCGAATACAACACGTGGTATGATTTTCTGGGCAGCGACGCGCAGGTCACCAATATCATGGCAGTTTTCAATTCTTTTCACGGCAAGAATCCCGGGGGTTATACTATGAGTAGATTCCGCATCTTCAAAAATTTGACACAAATTAGAGTAAGTTACGTATCCTGATAAAACAGTATAGCAAAGGCTTGTCATGCTCGACGAGGGAGAGCTATCAGAGGCTCTGGGAAGGGATCCAACTGGCAAAATATTCGCCTATTTGGTGCACAGAAATGGTGTCCGATAGGGGTTATCAAAAGCTAGCCAAAACGCTTCTTCCAGGGTAAAAATAGGGTATAGTTAGTAGGGTCTCGCTCACTATTTGTTGAGTATATAGAGAGCAAAAACCACAAGATCTTGTATATTGTCCGGCTTATCTGGTTGGCTCGGGTCATTTGAGCTGCCGGTCTGTCGGTCTTCTTATCAGCGTAACTTTTGTGACTGAAAATACCGTCAAAGAATCACCAGGTATTATCCCGGTAGCGATCGAGGACGAAATGCGGCGTTCGTATCTCGATTACGCAATGAGCGTAATCGTGAGCCGGGCATTGCCCGATGTTCGCGATGGTTTGAAACCCGTCCACCGGCGAATCCTTCACGCTATGAACGAAAACGGATACCGCTGGAATCGGACCTATCGGAAGTCTGCCCGCGTGATCGGGGACGTGATGGGGAAATATCATCCTCACGGTGGAGAGGCGATTTATGACGCGATGGTGAGAATGGTTCAGGACTTTTCT